>JADLHU010000046.1 GCA_020848655.1 Novosphingobium sp. | reverse complement strand
GAGCCAGGCACTCCCGGCTGGCCTCGTCGATGATCGACAGGATGCGGAACTTGCGACCGTCGTGCGTGCGGCCTTCAACAAAGTCATAGGACCACACGTGGCCGGGATATTCCGGTCGCAGGCGGATGCGCAATCGCAGGGGGCTCGACAGTGACCTCGAAGCGCCGAACCCAAAGGTCCGGCGCGACGATGATCGCGAAGGGTGATCGGTTGACGCTGGCCATCACGCGGCGCCCGGTTCGCGCAAGTCGATCAGCGGGAGTCCATGTCGATCCGCCAACTCAGCGGCGTAGGCGAGGCCCGAAAGCTGGTCGGGATACCAACGCCGGCGTGGCGGTGAGCTGGCGCCCTCGCGAGCGGTCACGACCGTCATTTTGTGGCCAGCCAAATTGGCCTGTTCGATGACGACGGCGATGATGTCGCCCGAGGCGCGCAACACCGGGAGATTGATCTCGGCCGGGATCATTTGCCGGCCTCCCCATCAGGACCGATAACCGGCACGCCCGTAGCTTTGGCCATCAGATTGGCGAACCTTTCAGCCAATTCGCGCGTCGGGTAGTGCACGGGCTCCAAGCGCCTTGCCGGACCATCTGGATGAGCCGCGACAATGTCGACGCGAAATCCGTTCGCCAGCGGCTGAATACGGATGAACTCGCGGGGGTCAGCCATGCGCGCCTCCGAAGATGGCGCTGGCAAGTGTCCCGGCGATGCTCGGCCGAACAGCGCGCTGTTCGATCAAGATTTGCACCTGGACTGAGAGCGGGGTAGAGTGGGAACCGGACCAGCCGCCAAGACTGTCCATGTGAGCCCCGCCATGTTCCACCAGGCGCGGGGCTTCTGCGTGGGAGCCGGCCATCAGGCGGCCTCGCCTTCAATTAGCTGCTTCAGACTATCGGCAGGAATGAGGCTTCGCGAGCCGACTTTCACCTTCCGAAGCTTTCCCGCGTCGACAAGATTGTAGATCGATCGCGGGCTGACGCCGAGGGCGGCCGCAGCGTCGGTGATCCCATACGAAAGCGGATTTACTGTAGACCTGTGCGCCTTGTGCATTGCCGTCTCCTGCTTGGATATGCAGGAGAGAGAATCGCTGCGCAGAATCCCGCCGTCTAATTCCGCAGTATTCTGCGGTTACGATTTTGGCAGAATCGCAGAAATCTAAGGATCGCCGCTCAACCAGTGACCTCGTGGTCCACTCCTTCGATACGGAAAGTCGCGCTTTACCAAGGCGCGCACGCGATCACGTGCGACATGATTCTCCGGAAATGCGTCAGAAGCTAGCTTCTCAAGTGTTTCATACGAACAATTCCGCTGCTCAATGGCGAGGCCTTTCCACCATTGTTCAAGCTGGGCATCGCCAACCCTAGGCCGCCTTTGCGGCCTGGTCTCGCGTTCGGCTAGCAGCTTATATGTCCGCTCCAAGCCTATCGGCTGATCCGGCGGTGATGCGACTGAAATCACGTCCGGCCCAAACACTGCTAGTCGATCGAGAACTTCGAATGCGCGCTCCCGCTCAAGCCTCAAAGCATTGAACTCCATCCTCATCTCGAAATCGCGTTGCTTTATCCTGCCCGCGAACCAATCGACCTGAACCCACATGTAGGGATCATCCGGATCGTCTTGCCACGCAGATGTGCCGTTTTCGGCAACAGTGTCGATTACATCCCAAACCGCTAGACCGATCGGTCGAAGGTGAGGGTCGCGGGGCAGTCGCTCCTGTTCGTCATTAGTTGGAATTGTGCTTTTCAGGTATGTGGCCTCGACCAGCAGCTCGTTCTGTCTCGCAGCGAGATGCTCGCCCTTTTCTCCCACCAGAGCGTCAAGCTTTGCGTTAATTTCCTGTAGTCGCGCTTCCGCTAGGTGCCCCCCCCTAGCCTCGGCAATGCTTTGAGATGGAGATTCCCAAAGCCGCCTAATCCCGAATACGGGCAAGCTGTTACTAGGCCGGGTGATTTCAATCAGAAGATCTCGGGCTGCGACGACTGGGTCAATGCCCCGAATGTCGGCCAGCGCCATGAAATCGCTTAAATGCAACCATTGCTCTCTCGCCATCCCTCAGCCCGCCTTCGCCAACTCGACTACATTGTCGCCGCCAGCAGACAGCGACGGCGCCACGAAGCGGCCCCACCCTTCCATTAACGCCCGGCGCATGTCGCGCAGATCGCTGCGAAGATAGGCCTGTTCGGTCTTCGTGCCGACGCTGTGGGCGAGCGCCATCTCGGCGACCATAGCCGGCACAGTCGGCATCTTCTCGGCAGCCCAATCGCGAAACGAGGACCGGAAGCCGTGCACCGTCGCCGATTCTCCCGCATCCCGCAGTGCTTTCGACAGCGTCATATCGCTCAGAGTCGCGCCAGGGCGGCTGCCGGGGAAGATCAACCCATTTTCGTCCGACAGCGCCTTAGCGCGATGCAGGATCGCGAGCGCCGCATCGTTGAGCGTAACCGCGTGCCGGACACCCGTTTTCATCAGCTCTGCCGGGCGGTTCCATGTCCGCCCCTCAATATCGATATGCTCCCAACGAGACGACCGGACTTCGCCGGAGCGGGCTGCCGTGGCGATCGCGAACATCAGGGCGAGCCGGCCCGGCGTGTCGTCCTTCTCCAGCTGCTTGGCGAAAAAGGCAGGCACGTCCTTGAAGGGCATGGCCGCAAAGTTGCCCCCCTTTGGCTGCCTGGCCAGCCCATCTTTCAATTCACGTGCATCCGGCACCGGCGCCGATCGCCAGCCCCGCGATTTGGCGAAGCTCAGCACCTGCAACAGGCGGACCCGTAGCTTGCGCGCCAGGGCGGGCTTCTCGGTCCAGACTGAGGCAAGCGCCGCAACGACGTCAGAACCATCGATATGGTCGATTCGCTTGCTGCCGAGCTTGGGAACGATGTGGTCGGTTAGTGATGCCTTGAAGGCAGCGGCGTTCTTATCTGACCAGCCCTTGGACAACTCGGCATGCGCCTTCCCGACTGCTTCCTTGAAGGTCGGGATCGAAATCTTGTCTTTGTCCCGCTCGGCTCGCGCATTCTTGCCCTGCCTTGCAAGCTTGCGGAGATGCCCCGCCTTCTCGCGTGCCTCGCCCAGCGTCAGATCAGCTGGATAGCCGCCCAGACCGATGTCCTCGCGCCGCCCCTGAAACTGGACCCGCAGAACCCAGGACTTTGCGCCGCTCGGCTTGACGCGGAGGTAGAGACCCGCGCCGTCTCCGTGGATCCCCGACTTCGCATTCCTGACCTTCATGTCGGTGAGCTTGCCCATTGGAAGCCATCTCCACAGTGCACCAATCCGTTCCCACATTTGTACGTTTCAATGGGGTGCAGGTCAATGCATCACAATGCGAAGCGGTGCGAACATTACATTGATAAATATCGAGAGTTTTCTTCATGTTCGTGCGTAACAATGCATACAGATGCAGAACGAATTATAATCCTACTCGGGGAGCCATTCCGCTCATGGCGGAATTCGACCGTCCTGAAGGGAGGCTTTTCACCGCCTCAGCAAGGTCTATCCACAATACATTCAAAGGGTTGTCGAGGATCGACGACCAAGCGACCGAGGAATTCTAGAATTCCTCTGTGGGCAGCATCATGATGGAATGGTCGCGCGCGGCTACGCTTTTTGCCAGCCCGTCGACTTGCGAAAGCACGTGTTCGGCAAAGAATTCGGCCACCTGCAGCTTCGAGCGTTTGAGCGCGGTATCGCCTTGCGCCGACGCGTTGGCCATGCGCGCCCACATCCAGCCCATCAGGACCAGACCAAACATCCGTTGATAGGCGACCGCCGCCGAACCCAGGACGGCAACGCTCGCACCTTGGAGCGTCGCCGTGGCCGCGCGCAACCGGTCGAGCGCGTCGCGCGTCGCCGCGACGATCGTCGCCGATGGTGCGATGTCGCCGGCAGCGTCCAGTTCCCCCGCGATCACAGCGAACAAGGCCGAAACCGTGGCGCCGCCGCCGAGCGGCACCTTGCGACTGACGAGATCCATGGCCTGGATCCCGTTCGTACCCTCGTATATCTGCGCGATGCGGGCATCGCGGACATATTGCTCCATCCCCCATTCGCGAATGTAGCCATGGCCACCGAAAACCTGCTGGGCCTGAACCGCGCTCTCAAAGCCGAAATCGGTGAAAACGGCCTTTATGACGGGGGTCAGCAGCGCGACGACGCCATCGGCGCGCGCGCGCTCTTCGGGCAGTGGGTGATGATGCGCGCGGTCTAGCTGCAGCGCCGCCCATCCGGCTAGTGCGCGCCCCGCCTCGACAAAGCTGCGCGCCATCAGCAACATGCGGCGGACATCGGCATGCTCGATGATGGCGACCGCGGCGCGCGCGCCATCGGCACTTCGCCCCTGTATCCGGTCCTTCGCATAGGCCGCCGCCTGCTGATAGGCTGCTCCCGCGATACCCAGGCCCTGAATGCCGACCATCAGGCGCTCGGCGTTCATCATCGTGAACATCGCGGCAAGCCCGCGGTTGGCTTCACCGACCAGCCAGCCCCTGGCGCCGTCATAGTTCATGACGCAGGTGGGCTGGGCGTGAATGCCCATCTTCTTTTCCAGCGCGCCAACCGACATCGCGTTGCGGTCTCCCGGTTCGCCCTCGGCGGTGGGGAGATACTTCGGCACCAGGAAAAGGCTGATGCCCTTTACCCCCGGCGGAGCGTCGGGAAGGCGGGCGAGGACGAGGTGAACGATGTTGCCACCAAAATCGTGGTCGCCCGAAGAGATGAAGATCTTCGTGCCCGAGATGGCGAAGCTGCCATCACCGTTCGGCACGGCGCGCGTCTTGAGCAACGCCAGATCGCTGCCGGCGCCGCTTTCGGTAAGTGCCATGGCACCGGTCCATTCCCCGCTCACCATCCGCGGCAGATAGAGGTCTTTCAGCATCGTGCTGCCGTGCGCCGCAAGGGCTTCGCACGCGCCCCGCGTCAAGCCGGGAAACAGGCCGAACGACAGGTTCGCGGCTGACAGCATCTCGTCGAGCCAGAGTTGCAGGATGAACGGCAACCCCTGCCCGCCGTGTGCCGGATCGGCCGAAAGCGCGGTCCAGCCCGCCGAGGCGAAATCGCGCCAGGCTTCGGCGAAGCCCGGCGGCGTATGAACCGTGCCATCGCGAAGCTGGCAGCCATGCTCGTCACCCGAACGGTTGAGCGGGGCAAGGCGGTCCGCGCACATCCGTCCCGCTTCCTTGAGAACCACCAGGGCAAGTTCGACGTCGACGTCCTTTCCCAGGGCGCGCATTTCCTCCTCGAAGCGCAGCACCTCGGTAAGCAGGAAACGGTAGTCGTCGACGGGGGGAATATAGGTCTGCATCGCGCCTCGCTTTCACGAAGATGGCTATACCAAACAGTTGTTACACTCAATCCCGTGCAAGCGCATGGTCCGTGAAACGTCAGCCATGCCAAAAAATCGCGACCATCTGGGCAGCGATTTCCGCCGGGGTCAGGCGGCCCGGACGATACCAGTTGGCGGCCGTGTTGAGCTGGGACAGCAACATGTTGCGGTAGACCGATCGATCGAGATGCGCGGGAAGCGGGAGCGCATCGACAAGCGACCGGAACTGCATTTCGAACCTGTCGCGCCGTTCGATCAGCCGTTCCCGGACCTCTGCCGGCACTTCGCGGAAATCATTCATCATGGGGAGCGTCAGCGACTCAGGGTCCAACTGTATTTCGAGAAGCGTCGTGCAGCCCGCCGCGAGCCTTTCCCAGGGATCGGTTCGCTCCGCCACGGCCGCCGCGATCCTCGCCGCGGCCGCATCGAGCGCCGCGTCGTGCAGTTCGACGAAGAGCGCGTCCTTCGAGCGAATGTGGTGATAGAGCGACCCGCCAAAGACACCGGCCTGATCGCCGATGTCCCTCATCGAGGTTCCACGATACCCTTTGCGGGCGAAGATCCGGGCAGCAATCTCGAGTATCTGCTGGCGGCGATCGGGCTGCTGGGAATTGTCAACCGTTCGCGCCGGTGCGGGCTTCTTGCTCATCCGCCCGACGCTACCAGATTCCGCCGCTGGCGGTAGCGTTCTTCACGCCGGAGACGATTCTTCGGGCCGCGTGATCCCCACCGACGAGGAACGGATGATCGCCCTGCACACCTGGAACGTGCTGCGCGAAGCAGACCGCGCGGCCTTGCTCACAAGGTGAATGTCGCCGCCTGCCCGTGCGGTTCGCCCGCCGCATCGACAAGGTTCCACACGATCGCCCGCTCTATCCGAAAGCGCCGCCCCAGCGCGGAAATGCGCACGCCGGCGTAATCGTCGATAAAGCCGTGACGTGTCACGCGATCGAGCAGTGCCTGCCGCTCCTCTCGCAAAGGTGCTTCGGCCGACAGGCGCGAGGGCATGTGCGTGAACGCCGCCACGTCGCATTCGAACGCGGCCAGCGCGGCGCGGTTTCCAAAGAAGAACACCGGATCATCCTCTGTCCCGTGGGCGACGATGACGCGCGGCGCATCCCACAGCGCGGCGACGACATCGGCTGCCGGATCGACCAGCGGACGCCCCAGCAGGCGCGCGAAACTTTCCGCGATCAGCGCGATGTGTGCGGCACGATGCGCGGGCCTGTAGCAATCGGGAACCATGGTGCGCTCAGACCCTTGCCAGCAGGGCCGACCACGCCGGCAGCGTCGTTGCATCGGCGCCGTTCACGGCCAGCAGCACCTCATGGCCGGGCAGCGACGGCGTGGCGTTGGCCTCTCCCGACAGGTTGAACAGGCAGCGGATACGTTCGCCCCGCCAGACCCGTTCGAACGACAGCACCGCGCCATCGGCGGCGATATGTTCCAGCCCGCCGTGGCGCAGCGCGGCATTGCCCTTGCGCAAGGCCAGCACCGCGCGGGTGAAGTGCAGCAGCGACCGGGGCTGGCCTTCCTGCGCCGCCACGGCGCGGGCCAGGTTGGCCGGTGACAGCGGCAGCCACGGCTCTCCGCTGGTGAACCCGCCCAGCGCCTCGTCCTGCCAGGGCATCGGCGTGCGCGCGCCATCCCGCGATAGGGTGAGCGGCCAGTTGGCGATGGCCTCGGGGTCTTTCAGCAGTTCGAACGGAATATCGTCCTGCTCCAGCCCCAGTTCCTCGCCCTGGTACACGATGATGTTGCCGCGCAGGCTGGCCAGCAGCGCCGCCTTGACCCGTGCGAAGGGGGCCATGTCCTCCGCCCGGCACCAGCGCGAGACCGCGCGCGGCGCGTCGTGGTTCTCGAAAGCCCAGCTTGGCCACCCCTTGCCATCACCCCACCGCGCCATGGCCGCCGCCGCCACCTCGGCGGTGAGTTCGGGGGCATAGAGCAAGTCGAAGCCATAGGCGCTGTTCAGCCGCCGGTTCCCGCGCGTGTAGGCCTGCATTTCGGCAATGGCCTTGTCCCCGCCCACTTCGGCGACGGTGTGGATCGCGCCATATTCATCGCACAGCGCGCGGATGCGTTCGATGAAGGCGACCACGCCGGGGTGCGACTGGCTATAGCGCTTGATCTGGAAATCGAAGGGCCGCGTGCGCACCCGGCCGGTATCGGGCGCGGGCGGATTGTTGCGCAGGCGCGGATCGTGCATCGAATGGTTGAGCGCATCGAGCCGGAACCCGTCCACCCCCCGGTCCAGCCAGAACCGCGCCACGCCCAGCAGCGCATCCTGCACATCCCGGTTGTGGACGTTGAGCTGCGGCTGCTCCTTCAGGAAGGTGTGCATGTAGTATTGCCCGCGGCGCGCGTCCCAGGTCCACGCCGGGCCGCCGAACACCGATTGCCAGTTGTTGGGCGGCGTGCCGTCGGCCTTCGGATCGGCCCAGACGTACCAGTCGGCGTGCGGGCCATTACGGCCGGCTCGGCTTTGCGTGAACCACGGGTGCAGGTCGGATGTGTGCGCGTAGACCTGGTCTATGCTGACCTTGAGGCCCAGTTCATGCGCGCGGGCGATCAGCGCGTCGAAATCGGCCAGCGTGCCGAACACCGGATCGACATCGCAATAGTCCGAAACGTCATAGCCGAAATCGCGCATCGGCGAGGTGAAGAAGGGCGAGATCCAGATCGCATCGACGCCCAGCGCCGCCACATGATCGAGCCTCGCGGCAATGCCGGCCAGATCACCCACGCCATCGCCATTGCTGTCCTGGAAGCTGCGCGGATAGATCTGATAGATCGCGGCGCCATGCCACCAGGGCTGGCCTGCGCTGTCGGTTCGTGCGGTCATACGGGCCTTCCGGCAGCGAATGGATGCGCTCACTATAGCCCGCACCGATGCGCCTTTCCATCGCCCCGGCCAAATCTTTTGCCGCAACGCACAATAGCCTTGTCGAACCCCCGTCCGGTGCCCTAGCCATGGCGGTGGAGGCATCGAGGAGGAAAGAGTCGCCGCTGTCGGGCGAAGGGCTGCCTTGCGTGTCCTTTCTTCCGGCGAACCAGAATGGAGCCTCGCCCCAGTGACCAGCCCTTCCGTGACCAGCCCGTCAGAGAAAACCCCATCCGCCCGGTCCGACCTGATCGCGGATATCGACGCGCGCATCGTCGATGTTCTCAATCACCGCGTCGGCAAGGACGAACGCGCCGCCAAGACGCATGACTGGTTCACCGCCGCCGTGCTGGCGCTGCGCGACAAGATCATCGATCGCTGGATGGAATCGACCCGCAAGACTTACGCCCAGGGCGACAAGCGGGTCTATTACCTCAGCCTCGAATTCCTGATCGGTCGGCTGATGCGCGATGCGCTGAGCAACATGGGCCTGACGCGCGAAATGGAACAGGCGCTGCGCGGCCACGGCATCGACCTGACCGCGCTGGAAGAGCTGGAACCCGATGCGGCGCTGGGCAACGGTGGCCTCGGCCGGCTTGCCGCCTGCTTCATGGAAAGCCTCGCCTCGCTCGATATCCCGGCCTACGGCTATGGCATTCGCTATGTGAACGGCATGTTCCGCCAGCGTATCGACGATGGCTGGCAGGTGGAATTGCCTGAAACCTGGCTGGCCCATGGCAATCCCTGGGAATTCGACCGCCGCGAAAGCGCCTATCGCGTCGGCTTCGGCGGCGAAGTCATAGCGAAGGGCGACGGGGTGACCTGGAACCCGGCCGAACAGGTCGAAGCCTCGGCCGTGGATACGCCGGTCGTCGGCTGGCGCGGCAAGCGCGTAAACACGCTGCGGCTGTGGACCGCCAGTTCGCTCGATCCGATCAAGCTCGATGCCTTCAACGCCGGCGACCACGTGGGCGCGCTTGCCGATCAGGTCCGCGCCGACAGCCTGGTCCGCGTGCTCTATCCCGCCGATTCCAGCGCCGCCGGGCAGGAATTGCGGCTGCGGCAGGAATATTTCTTCACCGCCGCCTCGATCCAGGACATCGTGCGCCGGCACGTGCAATACATGGGCGACGTGCGCACCCTGCCCGACAAGGCGGCGATCCAGCTCAACGATACGCACCCCGCCGTCGCCGTGGCCGACTTGATGCGGTTGCTGGTCGATGTGCACGGGCTGGAATTCAACGAGGCGCTCGACGTCACGCGCCGCACCATCGCCTATACCAACCACACCCTGCTGCCCGAAGCGCTGGAAAGCTGGCCGCTGCCGCTGTTCGAACGGCTGCTGCCGCGCCACATGCAGATCGTCTATGCGATCAACAGCCGCGTGCTGCGCGAAGCGCGCAAGGCCGGGATGGACGATGCCGCCATCGCCGCGATCTCCCTGATCGACGAAGGCGGCGAACGGCGCGTGCGCATGGCCAACCTTGCGTTCTCGGGCGCGCACAGCGTCAATGGCGTGGCGGCGCTGCACACCGAACTGATGAAGACCACGGTCTTTTCGGACCTGCACAAGCTCTATCCCGACAAGATCAACAACAAGACCAACGGCGTCACCCCCCGCCGCTGGCTGCAGCAGTGCAATCCGGGGCTGACATCGACGATCCGCGACGCCATCGGCGATGCCTTCCTCGACGACACCACCCGGCTGGCCGACCTCAACGCATTGGCCGACGATGCCGCGCTGGGCGAGCGCATTGCCGAAGTGAAGCGATCGACCAAGGTGGCGCTGGCCGCGCCTATCAAGGATCTCACCGGCATCCGGCTCGATCCCGATGCGCTGTTCGACGTGCAGATCAAGCGCATCCACGAATACAAGCGCCAGTTGCTCAACCTGATCGAGACGGTCGCGCTCTACGACCAGATCCGCAGCCACCCGGATCGCGACTGGGTACCGCGCGTGAAAATCTTCGGCGGCAAGGCGGCGTCGAGCTATCACAACGCCAAGCTGGTCATCAAACTGGCCAACGACATCGCCCGGCGCGTCAATTCCGATCCTTCGGTGGGCGGGTTGCTCAAGGTCGTGTTCGTGCCGAACTACAACGTCACGCTGGCCGAGCGAATCATCCCGGCGGCGGACCTGTCGGAACAGATCTCCACGGCGGGGATGGAGGCATCGGGCACCGGCAACATGAAGTTCGCGCTGAACGGCGCGCTGACGATCGGCACGCTCGACGGCGCCAATATCGAGATCAAGGATCACGTGGGCGACGACAACATCATCATTTTCGGCCTCACCGCCGATGAGGTCGCCGAGCGCCGGGCGAACGGCTATAACCCCCGCGAAACCATCGAAGGATCGCGCGAATTGGCGCAGGCGCTCCACTCCATCGCCAGCGGCGTGTTCTCGCCCGACGATCCGGGTCGCTATGCCGGGCTGATCGGCGGCATCTTCGATCACGACTGGTTCATGGTCGCCGCCGATTTCGACAGTTACACGGCGGCGCAACGTGCGGTAGACAAGCGCTGGGAAAATCCGGCCGCCTGGCGCGCCGCCACGATCCGCAACATCGCCAACGTCGGCTGGTTCTCGTCCGACCGCACGATCAGCGAATACGCGAAAGAGATTTGGGGAGTTCTGTGAAGCCACCGGCAAGCGCCATCGAGTCTCTGCTGGAAGGCACGCACGCCGACCCGTTTTCGCTATTGGGCATCCATGAAGGACCGCGCGGCGCCTATGCCCGCGCGATCCTTCCGGGTGCCGAGACCGCCGAAGCCTTCGACCTCGCCGGCGCCAGCCTGGGCGTGCTGGACCGCACCGACGATCGCGGCTTGTTCGAAGGCAAGGTTGCGGGCGGGCGGCAGCCGGTGCGCTATCACTGCTCCGCCGGGGACCGCGAATGGACGGTCACCGATGCCTACAGCTTCGGCCCGGTGCTTGGCCCGCTGGACGATTTCCTGATCAACGAAGGCACCCACCTGCGCCTGTTCGACAAGCTGGGCGCACACCTGATCGAGCATGAAGGCGCGGCGGGCGTTCACTTCGCGGTCTGGGCGCCCAACGCCCGCCTTGTCTCGCTGGTCGGCGATTTCAATGACTGGGACCACCGCCGCCACCCGATGCGGCGGCGACAGGACATCGGCGTGTGGGAAATCTTCGTGCCCGACATCGCCGCCTGGCGGGCCTACAAGTTCCGCATCGCCGCCGCCGATGGCACGGTGCTGCCGCTCAAGGCCGATCCTTTCGCCTTCGCGTCGGAACTGCGCCCCAGGACCGCCTCGATCACGCTCGCGCCCGACAGCCATGCATGGGGCGATGCCGCGCATCGCGCGCACTGGGCCGCCGCCGATCCCCGGCGCGAGCCGATCTCGATCTACGAAGTCCATCCCGGATCGTGGCAGCGCGACGACAACGGCTGGTTCCTGACCTGGGACGAAATGGCCGACCGGCTGATCCCCTATGTGGTGGACCTTGGCTTTACCCACATTGAATTTCTGCCGGTGTCCGAGCATCCCTATGACCCGAGCTGGGGCTATCAGACCACCGGGCTGTACGCCCCGTCCGCGCGCTTCGGCGATCCCGAAGGCTTCGCGCGCTTCGTCGATGGCGCGCACCGCGCCGGGGTGAGCGTGCTGATCGACTGGGTGCCGGCGCACTTCCCCACCGACGAACACGGCCTCGCGCATTTCGATGGCACCGCGCTTTACGAACACGAAGACCCGCGCCTGGGGTTCCACCCGGACTGGAACACCGCGATCTACAATTTCGGGCGGCGCGAAGTGGCAAGCTTCCTGGTCAACAACGCCTTGTTCTGGGCCGAACGCTATCATGTCGATGGGCTGCGCGTCGATGCCGTGGCCTCGATGCTGTACCGCGATTATTCGCGCAAGGCCGGCGAATGGATTCCCAACCAGGAAGGCGGACGCGAGAATTGGGAAGCGGTGGATTTCCTGCGCGCCACCAACAAGGCGCTCTATGGCACGCACCAGGGCATCGTGACGATCGCCGAGGAATCGACCGCGTGGCCCGGTGTCACCCTGCCCGCGCACGAAGGCGGGCTGGGCTTCGGCTTCAAGTGGAGCATGGGCTTCATGCACGATACGCTGCGCTACATGGCGCGCGATCCGGTGCATCGCCGCTATCATCACGACGACATCACCTTTGGCCTGATGTACGCTTTTTCCGAGAATTTCGTGCTGCCGCTCAGCCACGACGAGGTCGTCCACGGCAAAGGCTCGCTGCTCGCCAAGATGAGCGGCGACGACTGGCAGAAATTCGCGAATCTTAGGGCCTATTACGGATTGATGTGGGGCTATCCGGGCAAGAAGCTGCTGTTCATGGGACAGGAATTCGCCCAGCGCCGCGAATGGAGCGAGGACCGCAGCCTTGACTGGGAGCTGCGCGATGCGCCCGCGCACGAAGGCGTGCGCACTCTGGTGCGCGATCTCAACCGGCTCTACCGGGAAACGCCCGCGCTCCATGCCCGCGATTGCGAGGGCGAAGGCTTCGAGTGGCTGATCGTCAACGATGCCGCCAATTCGGTGTTCGCCTGGCTGCGCAAGGCGCCCGGCGCCAATCCCGTCGCGGTGGTCAGCAACATGACGCCGGCGCTGCGCACCGGCTATCGCCTGCCACTGCCGCACGACGGCGCCTGGCGCGAAGTGCTGAACAGCGATGCGGCGGCCTATGGCGGCAGCGGGCAAGGCAATCTCGGCATGGTCGTGGCGCAGGGTGGCGCGGGCCACGTCACGCTGCCGCCACTGGCGACAATCATGCTGGAATACGTGGGGTAGAACAGATGGAGCATTGGGGATGAGGGACACATCGGGACAGCCGCTCGCGCGTGAAGCCATGGCCTATGTGCTGGCCGGGGGGCGCGGCAGCCGCCTGAACGAACTGACCGATAATCGCGCCAAGCCTGCGGTCTATTTCGGCGGCAAGGCGCGGATCATCGATTTCGCGCTGTCCAACGCGATCAATTCGGGCATCCGCCGCATCGGCGTGGCGACGCAGTACAAGGCGCATTCGCTGATCCGCCACATGCAGCGCGCGTGGAACTTCATGCGCCCCGAACGCAACGAAAGCTTCGACATCCTGCCCGCCTCGCAGCGCATCGACGAGTTGCACTGGTACGAAGGCACCGCCGATGCGGTCTACCAGAACATCGACATCATCGAGAGCCACGCGCCGCGCTACATGGTGATCCTGGCGGGCGATCACATCTACAAGATGGATTACGAACTGATGCTGCGCCAGCACGTCAATTCGGGCGCGGACGTTACGGTCGGCTGCCTGGTCGTGCCGCGCGCGGAGGCGACCGGGTTCGGCGTGATGGCGGTGGACGCGGATGACAACATCACGTCGTTCGTGGAAAAGCCCGCCGATCCGCCGGGCATTCCCGGCAATCCCGATTTCGCGCTCGCCTCGATGGGCATCTACGTGTTCGAGACGAAGTTCCTGTTCGAGCAGTTGCGCCGCGATGCGGCCGATCTGGAATCGAAGCGCGATTTCGGCGGGGACATCATCCCCTACATCGTGCGCAACGGCAAGGCGGTGGCCCACCGCTTCACCACATCGTGCATCCGCGCGGCCGAGGAAATCGAGGAATACTGGCGCGACGTAGGCACGGTGGATGCCTATTTCGAAGCCAACCTAGACCTGACCGACACCGTGCCGCGCCTTAACATGTACGATCGCGACTGGCCGATCTGGTCCGACGCCATCGTCGCCGCCCCGGCCAAGTTCGTGCACGACGAGGAAGGCCGGCGCGGCATGGCGATTTCCTCGCTGATCTCGAACGATTGCATCGTTTCGGGCGCGACGGCGCGGCGCAGCCTGCTGTTCACCGGCGTGAAGATGGGCAGCTTTTCCAACGTCCACGAAGCGGTGATCCTGCCCTATTCGAACATCGGCCGGGGCGCCCGGCTGAGCCGCGTGATCATCGACAGCGGCGTGCGCATTCCCGAAGGCCTGGTGGTGGGCGAAGACCCTGAACTGGACGCGCGCCGCTTTCGCCGCACCGAAAACGGCGTGTGCCTGATCAACAAGGCGATGATCGAAAAGCTGGCATGAAGCTGCGCGTCCTGTCCGTCGCCTCCGAAGCCGTGCCGCTGGTCAAGACCGGCGGGCTAGCCGACGTGGTTGGCGCCCTGCCCGATGCGCTGGCCCCGCATGGCGTGGCGATGACGGTCATGGTGCCGGGCTATCCGGCGGTGTTGAAAGCCATCGGCAAGGCCCGCGCGATCCACGCCTGGCCTTCGCTGCTGGGCGAACCGGCGCGGCTGCTGGCGGCACGGCTCGGCGAACATGCCTTGCTGGTGCTGGATGCGCCGGGCTATTTCGCGCGCGGCGGCGGCCCTTATGGCGACAGCGCCGGGCATGACTGGGCGGACAACTGGCGCCGCTTCGCCGCGTTCGGCCGGGCGGCGGCGGACCTTGCCGGCGGCGCGGTAAAGGGCAAGCGCTTCGACGTGCTCCATGCGCATGACTGGCAGGCGGCGATGGCGATCGCCTACACGCGCTTCGCCCCGCCCCCGCAGGCCGCGCCGCTGCCCTCGGTGATGACCATTCACAACATGGCGTTCCAGGGCAATTTCGGCCCGGAAACCTTCCCGGCGCTGGGCCTGCCCGATGCCGCGTGGAGCATCCACGGCGTCGAATACCATGGCGGGGTCAGCTTCCTGAAAGCGGGGATGGAAGCCGCCAGCATGATCACCACGGTCAGCCCGACATATGCCGCCGAAATCCGCGATGCGCAGTTCGGCATGGGGCTGGAGGGCCTGATCCTCAGCCGGGGCGATCGGGTGCGCGGCATCGTCAACGGGATCGATACCGCCCAGTGGAACCCCGAAACCGATCCGGCGCTGGCCACTACGTTCGGCCTGCGCAAGCTCGACCGGCGCATCCGCAACAAGCGCGCGCTGGAAGCCGAATTCGCGCTGGAGCCGGACGAAGGCCCGCTGTTCATCGTCATCAGCCGGCTTGCCTGGCAAAAGGGCATGGACGTGCTGCTGGAAGCGGTCGACCATCTGGTCGGCATCGGCGGGCGCCTGGCGGTGCTGGGATCGGGCGACGCCGCGCTGGAGGCGGGCTTCCACGCGGCGGCCGCGCGCCATCCAGGGCGCGTCTCGGTGCGCACCGGCTATGACGAAGCGCTGTCGCACCGCATGCAGGGCGGCGGCGATGCGATCCTCGTGCCGTCCCGGTTCGAACCGTGCGGGCTGACCCAGCTCTATGGCCTTGCCTATGGCTGCGTGCCCGTCGTCGCGCGCACCGGCGGGCTGGCCGATACGGTGATCGATGCCAATCTGGCCGCGCTGCAGGCCGGGGTCGCCACGGGCATCCAGTTCGATGGGGTCAGCGCTTCGGCGCTGTGCGCCGCGCTTTCGCGCGCGGTGGCGCTCTATCACCGGCCCGAACAGTGGCGCGCGATCCAGCGCAACGGCATGAAGGCCGACTTTTCGTGGAACCGCAGCGGCAAGGCCTATGCCGACCTTTATGCCCAACTCGTGACGGAGACCCCATGATCGTCCATGTCCCGACCACGCCCTTCGCCGGGCAGAAACCCGGCACGTCCGGGCTGCGCAAGAAAGTACGCGTGTTCCAGCAGCCGAACTATGCGGAAAACTTCATCCAGTCGGTGTTCGACGTGGTGGAGCGGCCTGCCGACGCCACGCTCGTGATCGGCGGCGACGGGCGGTTCCACAACCGCACCGTCATCCAGCAAGCGATCCGCATGGCGGCGGCGAATGGCTATGGCCGCGTACTGGTGGGGCGCGGCGGCATCCTTTCGACCCCGGCGGCAAGCCACGTGATCCGCAAGTACGGCGCGTCGGGCGGGCTGGTCCTGTCCGCCAGCCACAACCCCGGCGGGCCGGACGAGGACTTCGGCATCAAGTACAACATCGCCAACGGCGGCCCCGCGCCCGAAGGCGTGACCGAGGCGATCCATGCGCGCACGCTGACGATCGACGAATGGCGCACGATCGAAGCGCCCGACATCGATCTGGACACCCTCGGCACCGCAACCGTCGGCGCGATGACGGTCGAAGTGATCGACCCGGTGGCCGATTATGCGGCGCTGATGGACGACCTGTTCGATTTCGCCGCGATCCGCGCGGCGGTGGCCGGCGGCCTGACCATGGCCTTCGACGCGATGAGCGCGGTCACCGGGCCTTACGCGGTGGAAATCCTTGAGCGGCGGCTGGGCTTTCCCGCCGGCACCGTGCGCAACGCCGCCCCGCTGGAGGATTTCGGCGGGCACCACCCCGATCCCAACCTCGTTCACGCCAAAGCGCTCTACGACCTGATGATGGGGCCGGACGCGCCCGATTTCGGTGCGGCATCGGATGGCGACGGCGATCGCAACCTCATCATCGGGCGGGGACGCTTCATCACGCCTTCGGATTCGCTGGCGATGCTGGCCGCCAACGCCCACCTTGCCTCCGGCTATGCGCGGGGCCTAAAAGGCATCGCCCGCTCGATGCCGACCAGCGCGGCGGCGGACCGCGTGGCCGAGGCGCTGGGCATCCCCGCGTTCGAAACGCCGACCGGGTGGAAATTCTTCGGCAACCTGCTCGATGCCGGCATGGCCACGATCTGCGGCGAGGAAAGCGCCGGCACCGGATCGGACCATGTGCGCGAGAAGGACGGGCTGTGGGCGGTTCTACTGTGGCTCAACATCCTGGCGGTGCGCACGATCAGCGTCGATGCGCTGGCGCGCGAACACTGGGCGCGGTTCGGCCGCAACTACTACGCCCGCCACGATTACGAAGCGATCGAGACCGAACGCGCCGACGCGCTGATCGCGGACCTGACAGCCAGCCTGCCCGCCCTTCCCGGCCGCACCTTCGGGCCGCTGACCGTCGCGGCGGCGGACAGCTTTTCCTATGCCGATCCGGTCGATGGATCGGTCAGCGCCAACCAGGGGCTGCGCGTGCTGTTCGCGGGCGGATCGCGGATCGTCTTTCGCCTGTCGGGGACCGGCACCGAAGGCGCGACCTTGCGCGTCTATCTGGAACGCTACGAGCCCGTGGGCGGCCGGCTGGACGAAGCCACGCCCGACATGCTGGCCGACCTGATCGCCGCCGCAGAGGCGCTGGCCGGCATCGCGCGCCACACCGGCCGCACCGCGCCCGATGTCGTGACATGACCGTGCCGCTGGGCGCCAGCGTGGCCGGCGGCCAGACTCGCTTTGCCGTGCGCGCGCCGGCGGCCAGTGCGGTGTCGCTCGTCCTCTTCGCCGAGGGAGCCGAACAGCGGGTGGCGATGCACCGCCACGACGACCGCTGGCTGGCCGAACTGCCCGGCAACCTGGCCGGCGCGCATTATGGCTATCGCGCCGAGGGCGAATGGGCGCCCGAACGCGGATCGTGGTTCGATCCCGCCAAGCTGCTGGTCGATCCCTATGCGGTGGAACTGGATCGCCGCTTTGCCTACGATCCGCGCCTTGGCCAGTTCGGCGAAGATACCGCCGCGCTGGTGCCGAAGGCGATCGTGCCGGCGCCGCTGCCGGTGTGCCTGCCCAGGGCGCCGCAGTTCGCTCCGGGCGGGCTGATCTATGAAGTCAACGTCCGGGCCTTCACCCTGCTGCACCCCGATGTGCCGTCAGCGCAGCGCGGCACGATCGCGGCGCTGGCCCACCCGGCGGTGCTGGCGCACCTGAAGAAACTGCGCGTCGCGGCGATCGAACTGATGCCCGTGGTCGCCTGGATCGACGAGCGCCACCTGCCGCCGCTGGGGCTGCGCAATGCCTGGGGCTATAACCCGGTGGCGATGATGGCGCTCGATCCCGGGCTGGCGCCGGGCGGCGTGGCCGAACTGCGCGAAACGGTGGCCCGGCTCCACGCCGAAGGGATCGGGGTGATCCTCGACCTCGTGCTCAACCATTCGGGCGAAAGCGACGTGCTTGGCCCGGTGCTGTCGCTGCGCGGGCTGGACGATGCGGCCTATGCCAAGGAGCCGGACGGCGCGCTGATCAACGATACCGGATGCGGCAACACGCTCGATTTCGCCAATCCGGCAGTGCGGCGGCTGGCGCTGGATACGCTGCGCCATTTCGTCGCGCATTGCGGCATCGATGGCTTCCGCTTCGATCTCGCCCCGGTGCTGGCACGCGGGCCGGGCTTCGCGGCCGATGCGCCGATTTTCGCCGAGATCGCCGCCGATCCGCTGCTGGCCGACCGGGTGATGATCGCCGAGCCATGGGATTGCGGCCCCGGCGGCTACCAGCTTGGCCGGTTCCCCGCCAACTGGCTTGAATGGAACGACCGCTTCCGCGACGATGTGCGCCGCTTCTGGCGCGGCGATTGCGGCATCGGCGTGCTGGCTACGCGGCTGGCCGGATCGGCCGACATATTTGGCGTGGATGTGGGCGGCGGCACCTGCCGCAGCGTTAATTTCCTGGCCGCGCACGATGGCTTCACGCTGGCCGACAGCGTGGCCTATGAAAACCGCCACAACCTTGCCAACGGCGAGGACAACCGCGACGGGCACGGCGAGAACTTCTCGTGGAACAACGGCGTCGAAGGGCCGAGCGACGATCCCGCCGTGCTGGCCCGCCGCGCCAGCGACCGGCGCGCCGTGCTGGGCACGCTGTTCGCCTCCACCGGCACGCTGCTGCTGACCGCGGGGGATGAGTTCGGCCGCAGCCAGCAAGGCAACAACAACGCTTATGCGCAGGACAACGCGATTTCCTGGATCGATTGGGAAAACCGGGATCGCGACCTAGAAGATCACGTCGCCCGGCTTGCCGCCTGGCGCGCCGATCGCGCCGCGTGGTTCGCGCGCTTCCCCGGCGATGGCGTGTGGCTGACGCACGATGGCCGGGCGATGGCCCCGGCCGACTGGGATGCCCCCGATGCCCAGGGCTTCGTCTATCGATCCCGCGATGCCGCCGCGCCCTATCGCATCGAGATCGACCGGGCCGCGCGCAGGGCCGCGCCCAAAGCTCTCGACGACGATTGACAACAGCGATGTGACGGAGCATCTCACCACTCACATTTCAATGTGAAGGCGAGAGTCGCGATGCCAGGCAATGTGATCGAACGTGTCCGTCAACTCGTGGAAGAAGGCGAGATGACTCGCGCCGGCCTTGCCCGCGCCGCCGGTCTCCATGCCAACACGCTGCGCGATTGCACCGAGGAAAGCTGGAACCCCACCACCGAAACGCTGGGCAAGCTGGAACGCTTCCTGTTCAGCAACGACGATCGCCGGATGCTGGTGCCGATCGAGGAAATCATCGACGAGGCGCGCAACGGCCGCATGTTCATCCTTGTCGACGACGAGGACCGCGAGAACGAGGGCGACCTCATCATCCCGGCGCAGATGGCGACACCCGCCGCGATCAACTTCATGGCCACGCACGGGCGCGGGCTGATCTGCCTGACGCTGACCAGCGAACGCTGCGAGCAGCTCGGCCTCGACCTGATGAGCCGCAACAACGGCACGCGGCACGAAACCGCCTTCACCACGTCGATCGAAGCGCGCGAAGGCGTGACCACCGGCATTTCCGCCGCCGATCGTGCCCGCACCGTCAGCGTGGCCATCGATGGCCTGAAGGGCCGCGACGACATCGTCACGCCCGGCCACATCTTCCCGCTGCGCGCCCGCGATGGCGGCGTGCTGGTCCGCGCCGGCCACACCGAGGCGGCGGTCGACATCTCGCGCCTGGCCGGCCTCAATCCCTCGGGCGTGATCTGCGAGATCATGCGCGACGATGGCCAGATGGCCCGGCTGGACGACCTGATGGGCTTCGCGCGCCTGCACGATCTGAAGATCGGCACGATCCGCGATCTCATCGCCTATCGCCGCAAGCACGATCGCCTGATCGAGAAGAAGGCCGAAGTGACTTTCGAAAGCCGCTGGGGCGGCCAGTGGCGCGCCATCACCTATTTCAACAAGGCCACGGGCGATGAAACCGTCTCGCTGGTCAAGGGCTATCTCGATCCGTCGCGCCCGGCGCTGGTGCGGATGCACACGCTTTCGATTTTTTCCGATATCCTGGGCGAGGACAGCGACCGTTCGGAGTATCTGCACCGCTCGATGGAAATCATCGGCGAGGAAGGCAACGGCGTGATCGTGCTGATCAACCGCCCGATGCAGCGCCCGATGTCACGCGCCATCGAATATCGCCAGATCAATCGCGACAACGATCCCGCCGCCATCGAGGAACTGCGCGATTACGGCGTGGGTGCGCAGATTCTGGCCGAACTGGGCGTGCACGACATGGTGCTGCTCACCAATTCGCATCACTCGCTGGTCGCGCTCGAAGGCTACGGCATCTCGATCGTCGGCGAACGCGCGATCGACTGACAGCGACGACACAGCACAGCGAAAGGCAGCACATGGCAAAGATCCTCATCGTGGAAGCACGCTTCTACAACCATCTGAACGACATGCTCGTGGCCGGGGCCAAGGCCGCGATCAAGGCGGCCGGGCACAAGGCCGAAGTCATCACCGTGCCCGGCGCGCTGGAAATCCCCGGCGCGATCGCGCTGGCCGACCAGTCGGGCGAATACGAAGGCTACGTCGCCATCGGCGTGGTCATCCGGGGCGAAACCTATCACTTCGAGATCGTCGCGGGTGAAAGCGCGCGCGGCATCCTGGCGCTGACCATGGACGGCCTGGCGATCGGCAACGGCATCCTCACCGTGGAAAACGAAGCGCAGGCCCTCGTCCGCGCCGATCCCGCGCAAAAGGACAAGGGCGGCGAAGCGGCGAAGGCGGCGCTCGCGCTGCTCGCGCTCAAGGAGCGCTTCGGCGCCTGATCGGTACAAGGTCCGGATACGAAAAACCCCTCCCTTTGCAAGGAGGGGTTTTTCATTTTCAAGGCTGCTTCGTCTGCAACCGAGGATCGCGAACGACCCGGTCCACCTCGGTCAGCGGGCCAGCTTCCCGAAGGCGGAAGCCCCGGCATAGACGGCGGCGTCGCCCAGTTCTTCCTCGATGCGGATAAGCTGGTTGTACTTGGCCAGCCGGTCCGAACGGGCCAGGCTGCCGGTCTTGATCTGGCCGCAGTTGGTGGCAACGGCCAGGTCGGCGATGGTCGCGTCCTCGGTCTCGCCCGAACGGTGCGACATGACGGCGGTATAGCCCGCGCGCTGCGCGATCGACACCGCTTCCAGCGTTTCGGTAAGCGTGCCGATCTGGTTGACCTTGACCAGCAGCGAATTGGCCAGCCCCTGGCCGATGCCCATCTTGAGCCGCTTGGGATTGGTGACGAACAGGTCGTCGCCCACCAGTTGCACCTTGTCACCGATCTTGGCGGTCAGCGCAGCCCAGCCCTCGAAATCGTCCTCGCCCATGCCGTCCTCGATCGAGATGATCGGATAGGCGGTGGTGAGGTCGGCCAGGTAGTCCGCGAACTGGACGGGCGAAAGCGACAGCCCTTCGCCCGAAATCTCGTACTTGCCGTTCTTGAAGAACTCGGTCGAGGCGCAGTCGAGCGCGAGCTGGATCTCGCTGCCGAGCTTGAAGCCGGCCTTTTCGATCGAGGCGCTGATGAAGTCCAGCGCGGCGCGCGTGCTGGCGATGTTGGGGGCAAAGCCGCCCTCGTCGCCCACGGCCGTGGCGAGGCCCTGTTCGTGCAGGCCCTTCTTCAGGGTGTGGAAGATTTCCGCGCCCCAGCGCACCGCTTCGGCCAGCGTCGGCGCACCGACGGGCATGACCATGAATTCCTGGAAATCGATCGGGTTGTCGGCATGTTCGCCGCCGTTGATGATGTTCATCATCGGCACCGGCAAGACATGTGCCGAAACACCCCCGACATAGGCATAGAGCGGCAAGCCCCGCGCGGCGGCCGCGGCCTTGGCTACGGCCAGGCTGACGCCAAGGATGGCGTTGGCGCCAAGCCGGCTCTTGTTCTCAGTGCCGTCGAGCGCGATCAGCGCCAGGTCGATGTCGCGCTGGTCTTCGGCGTCGAGACCAAGCAGCGTGTCTGTGATCTCGTCGTTGACGGCGTCCACTGCCTTCAGCACGCCCTTGCCGAGATAGCGCCCCTTGTCGCCATCACGCAGTTCGACCGCCTCGTGCGCGCCCGTCGACGCGCCCGAGGGCACGGCGGCGCGGCCGAAGCTGCCGTCATCCAGCAGGACATCGACTTCGACGGTGGGATTGCCGCGGCTGTCGAGGATTTCGCGGCCATGGATGTCGATGATCGCGGTCATGCGAATGCTACTCCTGAATGATCTGCAACTGGGGTGAATACCGTTGACCCTTAGCAGGGGAACCTTCGCTGACAAGCTGCGTTGCAGCAATATCGCGCGACTTGTGTTACCATGCGAACACAAGAATCAGAATCATGCCTGCGCAAGGAAGGACCCGATCATGGACGATACCATCGCCACTCCCGAAACCGACAAGGCCGCCGATACCGCCGCAGCCGGGGTGGAATCTCCGGCAAAGGAACGCTTTGCCCGCGCGGTGGAAGAAGCCAAGGCCGGCGCTCAGGCGCTAGGCAAGGAAGCGCAGGAACGTGCGGACCTGTATCGCGAGAAGTTGACCTCGCAGAGCAGCGAATGGTCGGCCCAGGCGAAGGAACGCGCCACCGGTCTCGCCGTCGAAGGCAAGGCCCGCGCTAGCGAAGCGATCGCCGGCATCGGCAAGCTGGTTGCCGAAAATGCCACGCTGATCGATGACAAGGTCGGCGCCAAGTACGGCGATTACGCCCGTACTGCCGCGCAATCGCTGCAAGACACCGCCACCAAGCTCGATTCGAAGGATCTCGGCGAACTCGCCGACGACGCCAAGGAATTCGTGCGCAACAGCCCCGGCCTCGCCGTTGGTCTTGCCGCCGCCGCCGGCTTCCTGCTCGCCCGCGTGTTCCGGGGATCGAACGATTGACAGCCAACCCGGCGGGATGTCTGCACTTCGCATGGAACCTGAACCCGATGCCCAGCCCGAAGGCGGCAACGCGGGCCTGAGGCCGCTGACAGACGAACTGCGCCAGCTCGCCGTCGAGGCGCGCGCGCTGGCCGAGACGGAAGCGGCCTACCAGAAGTCGCGGGCAGCCTTTGCCGGCAGCATCATCCCGCGCGTGATCGCGCTGGCCGTGCTGGCCGTCGTGCTTGGCTTCTTCGCGCTCATGGCGCTCACGTTGGGGGCAGTGCTGGCGCTGACCCCAGCGCTCGGCGCATGGGGCGCAACGGGGGCTGTCGTCGGCACGCTGTTGCTGGTCGCGGTGGCGTGCGTGGCAGCGGCGGTGGCGCGATGGAAATGGATGGCGGGCGTGCTCGGCATCGGCGTGGAGACCCGGCCATGAGCGACGCGGGACTGGACGTGTTGGCAGCACGGGCGGCGCGCGATGCGGCGCGGCTCGCTTTCGACAACCGCGTTGCCGCGCTGAAGGGCGATCTGGCCGAACGCGGCATCGGCACGCGCATTGCCGATGATCTCGTCGAGAAGGCCAACCAGGGCCTGGCCGAAGCGATCGAGATTGCGGACAGCAATCGCGGCGTCATCGCGGGAACAATCGCCGCGCTGGCGCTTTGGCTGTTGCGACGTCCACTGACCGGGCTTGTCCTGGGCTGGCTTGGCCGGGACGATCTTATCAACGGGGGCCTGCAGGAGTAAACCATGAGCGAAAGCGCCGAAACCAAGACCAGCAATGTCGTTCCGTTCCGCGAGAGCCGCGCCGGACATGCGATCGAAGACGTCGCCAGCGTGGTGCGCGAGCATCCGTTCCTTGTCATCGCCGGTGGCATCGCCGTGGGCGCGCTGATCGCGGCATTGTTGCCGAAACGATCGACCGGAACGACCGCGCGGCTTTCGCGCGGCGCGCGGCACCTGGCCGAAATCGCCGGCACCGCCGGCCTGGCACTGGGCCGCGAAGTGCTGGAAAAGGGCGAACATGCCCGCGAAACTGGGCGTGATCTTGGGCGCCAGGCCAAAAACCGTGCCGGACAGGCCGGATCGCAGATCAAGCGCCAGGGCGAAGCCGCGCTCGACCGCGCGGAGGATGCGCTTGGCATCGCGAGCGACGCCAGCCAGAAGCTGTTGCGCAAGGCTTCGGATCTTGCCGGCGAAATCGCCGGGCGAGTGCGTCGCTGACCCTTGAAGTCCACCCGTCCGCAAGACTACACTGGCTGTCTCTTCCCTCTCCCAGGAATCAGCCAGGAATGCACAAACTCCACCTCGTGATGGGCGGGCGCGTCAGCGACCCGCAAACGCTAGACTTCGTGAACCTCGATTCGCTCGACATTGTCGGGGTCTACCCCGATTATGCCACGGCCGAGGAAGCCTGGCGCGGCAGCGCGCAGCGCACCGTCGATGACGCGGAAATGAAGTACGTGATCGTCCACCTGCACAAGCTGTTGCAGCCCGACCTGCCAAATTGATCCCGGCCCCGTAATCGGCCGGAAGCGGCGGATCGCCGCGCGATAGCGCCCTGCCCCGCGCCTTGCGGGGCAGGCGCATCGCCTCGATGATCGCGAGCCTTGGCTGGGTGACGCTCGATCCGGCTCAGATGAACTCGATCTTCTCGACAACATAGAACCGGTCACCCGAAGGCACGGTCACTTCGATCTCGTCCTCGGCCCTGCGGCCGATCAGCGCCTTGCCCAACGGCGAGTTGTAGCTGATCCGACCGGCCTTCGCGTCCGCCTCGTAGGGGCCGACGATCTGGTAGCGCACGGGCTTTTCATCGTCGTCCAGCAAAGTCACCGTCGCACCGAAGACGATGCGATCGCCCGACAGCGTGGTTGGATCGACGATCTGCGCGCGGCTGACCCGGTCCTCCAGATCGCCGATCATCGCCTCGACCTGGCCCTGCCGCTCCTTCGCGGCGTGGTATTCGGCGTTTTCCGACAAGTCACCGTGCGCACGCGCTTCTTCGATCGCTTCCACGATCTTCGGCCGCTCCTCGCGCAGCGCCTTCAGCTCCGCAGTCAGCCGTTCATAGCCGTCCGCCAGCATCGGCAGCTTTTCGACACTCGCCATATCTCGTTTTCCTCCTGTCGCCGTGAATCCGGCGACTATGCCCTTCTCCCGTTCCTCGCTGGAAACAGGTGCAGCCAATCACACGAATGCGGGGAGCATTAGTTGTTACCGCTATAATAGGCCTGTAGCGAACGCACTTCAAGCTGGCTGCCACGCAAGGCCGCGATCGCCTCGGTCGCCGCCACCGATGCGGCCGCCGTGGTGAAGTACGGCACCTTGGCGCCCAGCGCCGAAGCGCGGATCGATTGCGAATCCTTCAGGCTCTGCCAGCCTTCGGTGGTGTTGATGATCAGCGCCAGATCGCCGTCGATGATCCGGTCCACGATATGCGGGCGACCTTCGGCCACCTTGTTCACGCGCTCCACCGGAACCGCGGCATCGGCCAGATAGCGCTGCGTGCCACCCGTGGCGATGATCGTGAAGCCCAGTTCCACCAGACGCCGCGCAGCGGGCAGGATCACGGGCTTGTCGCTGTCCTTGACCGACATGAAGACCACCCCGGCCTGCGGCAGGTTCGTGCCTGCGCCCAGTTGCGACTTGGCAAAGGCGGTCGCAAAATCACGATCGATTCCCATGACTTCACCGGTAGACTTCATTTCCGGCGACAGCACCGGATCGACGCCGGGGAACCGCGCGAAGGGGAACACCGCTTCCTTCACCGCCATATAGTCCAGTTCGCGCCGGAAGGGCGGGAACGTGTCGAGCATTTCGCCCGCCATGACTCGCGCCGCGATCTTCGCCACCGGCTGGCCGATCGCCTTGGCCACGAAGGGCACCGTGCGGCTGGCGCGCGGATTCACCTCGATCAGGTAAACCTCGCCTTCCTTCACCGCGAACTGCACGTTCATCAGCCCGCGCACGCCCAGCGCGGTCGCCAGCGCATCGGCCTGACGTTCCATCTCGGCGATGATCTCGGGCGGCAAGCTGTAGGGCGGCAGGGTGCAGGCGCTGTCGCCCGAATGGATGCCCGCCTCCTCGATGTGCTGCATGACGCCGGCCACGACAACGCGCTCGCCATCGCACAGCGCATCGACATCGCATTCGATCGCATCGCGCAAGTACTGGTCGATCAGCACCGGGCTATCGCCCGAAACCTGCACGGCGGTGGCGATATAGTCGTCAAGCTGCTGCACGCTGTCGACGATTTCCATCGCGCGGCCGCCCAGCACGTAGGACGGGCGCATCAGCACCGGATAGCCGATACGGCTGGCCACGGCGACGGCTTCGTCGCGGCTGCGAGCGATCCCGTTGGCCGGCTGCTTCAGTCCCAGCTTTTCGACAAGATCGGCAAAGCGCTCGCGATCCTCGGCAAGGTCGATGGCGTCGGGCGAAGTGCCCAGGATCGGGATGCCCTCGTCCTCCAGCGCCTGCGCCAG
>JADLHU010000045.1 GCA_020848655.1 Novosphingobium sp. | reverse complement strand
GAAATAGGTCTGGAAGAAGCGTTCGTGATCGCCCCACACGGTGCGCATCTGGCCGGGCCAGCTTTGCGTGATGCACAAGTTGCCTTCGGTCGGCCCGTCCAGCACCGCGCCTTCCGCATCGACGATCTGCGGCACCACGCCGAAGAACGGCCGGCTGGCCGAGCCGGGCTTGAGATCGGTCGCGCCGGGCAGCGGGGTGATCATCGCGCCGCCGGTTTCGGTCTGCCACCAGGTGTCGACGATCGGGCAGCGTTCGTCGCCCACCACGCGCCAGTACCATTCCCAGGCCTCGGGATTGATCGGCTCGCCCACCGAACCCAGCAGGCGCAGCGAGGCGCGGCTGGTCTTCTTCACCCATTCGTCGCCTTCGCGCATCAGCGCGCGTAGCGCCGTGGGCGCGCCATAGAAGGTGTTCACCTGATGGCGGTCCACGATCTGCCAGAAACGGCTGAAATCGGGCCAGTTGGGCACGCCTTCGAACATCACCGTGGTCGCGCCGTTGGCGAGCGGGCCATAGACGACATAGGAATGCCCGGTCACCCAGCCGATGTCGGCGGCGCACCAATAGATTTCGCCGGGGCGATAATCGAACACATAGTGATGCGTCATCGCCGCCCAGGTCAGGTAGCCGCCGGTGGTGTGCAGCACGCCCTTGGGCTTGCCGGTGGAACCGGAGGTGTAGAGGATGAACAACGGGTCTTCCGCGCCCATTTCCTCCGCCGGGCAATCGGGCGAGGCCGTCTCGCGCGCTTCGTGCCACCAGTGGTCGCGGCCCTGGGCAAATGGGGTGGCGTTGCCGACATGGCGCACGACCAGCACCGCCTCGACCCCGGGACAAAGCGTCAGCGCTTCGTCCACATTGGCCTTGAGCGGGACTTGCTTGCCGCCGCGCATCCCGCCATCGGCGGTGATGACCAGCCGGCTGTCGCAATCCTGGATGCGCCCGGCCAGCGCCTCGGGCGAAAAGCCGCCGAACACGATCGAATGGATCGCGCCGATGCGCGTGCAGGCCAGCATCGCCACCGCCGCTTCGGGGATCATCGGCATGTAGATCGTGATGCGATCGCCGCGCTTCGCACCCAGCGCTTTCAGCGCATTGGCGAAACGGCAGACTTCTTCGTGCAGTTCGCGATAGGTCAGCTTGCGCTGCTGCGCGGGATCGTCGCCTTCCCAGATGATCGCGGTCACGTCGCCGCGTTCCGCCAGATGGCGATCAAGGCAATTGGCCGAGACGTTCAGCGTGCCATCGGAAAACCATTCGATGCCGAAATCGGCTTCATCGTAGGAACAGCGTGACAGTTTGGTCCACGGCCTGATCCAGTCCAGCCGGGCGGTTTCCTCGCGCCAGAACGCGTCCGGCTCCGCGATCGAGCGGCGGTACTTTTCGGCATATCCGGCGGCATCGACATAAGCGCGGGCAGCCCATTCGGCCGGGACGGGATGGTTGCTGGACAAGGGGGACTCTCCTCAGGGTGCAAGCGGCTTAGCGCGCCGCGCCCGGACGGATCAAGGGGCACGCAAATCCCGCGAAATCAGGGCTGATCGCTTGCCGCCGGGGCCGGCGCGAACCAGCGCTGCTGCCAGCCATAGACCGACTCGACCGGATTGCCCGCTGCGTCGGTCGCCGGGCGGAAGCGGAAGCGGCTGGTGGCAAGCTGGCAGGTGATGCGGTCGGCCTCGGCATCGCGGCTGGCGCGGTGGACGCGGCAGCCCTTGACGCGCCCGTCGGTGCCCACCGTCAGCACCACGATCACATGATCGCCCAGCCGCAAGTCGCGGGTTTTCTTGGGGTAATCGCGCGCCGAATTGATGTCGCCCGCGATCTTCACCGCCCGGCTGGCACCGCCGCCGCCCTGCCCGCTGCCCGAAGCGCCCGATCCGCTGCCGCTGCCCTGCGCGCCCGCGCCGCTGCCCGCGCCGGCATCGCGCGCGCCGGCGCTGTCGGCCGTGCCCTTGCCGGCCACGGGCGGCGCGGCCTGCGTGGCGATGGCAACCCTGGGCCGGGGCGCCACGGCCGCGCGCGGGATCGCCTTGCGCCCGGCCTCGCCCTCGGCGCCGGCCTTGTCGGGCGCGCGCGGCAGCGGGCTGGGTGCGGGCGAAGGGGGCGGCGGGGTGGTTACCGTGACGGTGAACGCCGCGATCACTTCATCGGCCACGCGGCCGGTAAATTCCGGCGCGAAGGCCCGGATCAGCGCCAGCACGGCGACAAGGTGCAGCAATGCAACCAGCACGCCAACGCCCAGGCGCAGGCCGCGTGGCGCCGATAAGTCTGCCCGCGTCATCGCCCGGATATGGCATGGCTGCCGCGCACGGGCAATCGTCGGCGCGCGCGCGAGCATGGCTCCCGCTCAGCTTTCCCCGAACGCGAAAGGCTCTGCCGCGCGGCGATAATCGTCCGGCAGGATCTCGCGCCCGATCGGCGGCACGGCGCGCGCGCGGCAGGTAGCGCGGTGGCACAGGCGGCAAGTCACGCCGATCGGCGTGGCCTGCGCCTGGCGCGGATCGATACCGCCGGCATAGACCAGCTTGCCCGCATGCTCCGCCGCGCAGGCCAGCGCGATGGCGCGGTAGAGCGGCGGACGGCCATGGCTGCCCCCGCCCGCGATCACCGTGCGCGCGATCGAGAAGAAGCGCTGTCCATCGGGCAGTTCGAGCCACTGCGTCCGCACTTCGCCCGGCGTGCGGAACACATCGTGGACGCTCCACAGCGGGCAGCCGCCGCCATGCGCGGCGAAGGGAAAGCCCGCGCCATCGAGCCGCTTGGAGACGTTGCCGGCGGAATCGACGCGGATGAAGAAGAACGGCACCCGCTCCTGCCCCGGCCGGCCCAGCGTGGTCAGGCGATGCGCGGTCTGTTCGAAACTGGTGCCGAACTGGCGGCCCAGCGCCTCGATGTCATAGCGGCGGCTTTCCACCGCGCGCGCGAAACGATCGTAAGGCATCAGCAGCGCCGCCGCCGCATAGCCCGCCAAGGCCCGCCGCACGAGATTGGCGGCGGTCTGGCTGGCGAAGGTCGCCGCGCGCAGGATCTGCGCGATGTCGGGCCGCAGCGCAGTATAGGCGATGTGAATGGCAAGCTGATAGGCGCGGCTGGCCGCATCCAGCGTATCGTCGATCAGCAGTTGTTCGTTGTGCCGGTCATAGCGGCGGATAGTATCGACCAGCACTTCGGGCGGCAGGAACCGCACCCGCACGCCGCGCTTGCGCAGCCATTCCTGCGCCCCGCCCGCCTCGGCGATCTCGGCCGCCAGGTCTTCGGCGCGCGCATCCAGCGCGGGGAAGCAATTGCGCTGCCTGGCCAGGAAGCGGCGCGCTTCGGCCACCGGATCGTTCACGTCCTCGCCGCCATCGACGCGCTGTTCGGCCAGCGCCTGCTGTTCGCGCGTATAGGCGCCGTGCAGGCGCAGCAGCGCTTCGCTGACGCCGGGGAAATTGGTGGCGAGATCGGCCACTTCCAGCGCGGGCAGATCGATATCGGCAAAGATCGGATCGCGCAGCACATCGCCGATGCGGCGGGCGTAATCCTCGCCATCGTCGGGCGCGAGATCGGCCATGTCGAGCTTGTAGCCGCGCGCCAACCGCAGCAGCAGGTCCGCCGTCAGCGGCCGCTGGTTGCGTTCGAGCAGCGCGACGTAGGACGGCGAAATGCCCAGGTCCTCGGCCATGGCGGCCTGCGTCAGCCCCAGTTCGCGGCGCAGCCGCTTGAGGCGCGGCCCCATGTAGAGCGGTCTGTTCTCAGCCATGGCGATTGTCCATACAGATCAGTTTGTCATGCCGTTACAACTTTACAATGAAAAAGTGTAATAGTTTACAGCGCGACTCCGCGGGCCATTCCAGCGCCGCCGCCGCCCGCCTATCGCCGCCGCATCAGACAGCGCGTGGCGAAGGACAAACCCATGACCTACCAGCAGACCATCATCGAAGCGGGCCAGACCATCGGCCAGAATCAGCAGACCTGGAACGGCATCGAACCAGAATCGGTCGCGCGGATGCGCTTGCAGAACCGTTTCCGCAGCGGGCTGGACATCGCCCGCTACACCGCGAAGATCATGCGCGCCGATATGGACGCCTATGACGCCGATCCCGCCGCCTACACCCAGTCGCTGGGCTGCTGGCACGGCTTCATCGGCCAGCAGAAGATGATTTCCATCAAGAAGCACTTCGGCACCACCAAGGGCCGTTACTTGTACCTTTCCGGCTGGATGGTCGCCGCGCTGCGCAGCGAATTCGGCCCGCTGCCCGACCAGTCGATGCACGAGAAGACCAGCGTTCCCGCGCTGATCGAGGAACTCTACACGTTCCTGCGCCAGGCCGATGCGCGCGAACTGGGCGGGCTGTTCCGCGAACTCGACGCCGCGCGCAATGCCGGCGACGAAGTCAAGGCGCAGAAGATCCAGCACCAGATCGACCATTACGAAACGCACATCGTGCCCATCGTCGCCGATATCGACGCGGGCTTCGGCAACGCCGAGGCGACCTATCTGCTCGCCAAGAAGTTCATCGAGGCCGGCGCCTGCTGCATCCAGATCGAGAACCAGGTTTCCGATGAGAAGCAGTGCGGCCACCAGGACGGCAAGGTCACCGTCCCGCATGACGACTTCCTCGCGAAGATCCGCGCGGTTCGCTATGCCTTCCTCGAACTGGGCGTCGACGATGGCGTCATCGTCGCGCGCACCGATTCGCTGGGCGCGGGCCTGACCAAGCAGATCGCCTTCGTCCGCGAGGCGGGCGACATTGGCGACCAGTACAACAGCTTCCTCGATTGCGAGGAAATCGACGCCGGCCAGCTTGGCCATGGCGATGTCCTGATCAGCCGCGACGGCAAGCTGATGCGCCCGAAACGTCTGCCGTCGAACCTTTACCAGTTCCGCCCCGGCACGGGCGAGGACCGCTGCGTGCTGGATTGCATCACCTCGCTCCAGAACGGCGCGGACTTGCTGTGGATCGAGACGGAAAAGCCGCACATCGCGCAGATCGCCGGCATGGTCGATCGCATCCGCGAAGTCGTGCCCAATGCCAAGCTGGTCTACAACAATTCGCCCAGCTTCAACTGGACGCTGAACTTCCGCCAGCAGGTTTTCGATGCCT
>JADLHU010000044.1 GCA_020848655.1 Novosphingobium sp. | reverse complement strand
GTCACCGATTATGCGATGCCCGGCATGACCGGCGCGGAACTGATCGCCGCCGCGCGCCTCGTTGGTGGTGATGTGCGTTTCTTCGCCCTGGTGTTCCATGGCCGCGTCTCCTCGATGCGCCCCGGATCGGGGTGCATCGGGAAGAACGCTTCAGGCGGGCTTGCGTTCCGCGATCAGTCGCGCAGCAGTTCGTTGATGCCGGTCTTGGCGCGGGTCTGGGCGTCCACCGTCTTGACGATGACCGCGCAGTACAGCGACGGGCCGGGCGTGCCATCGGGCAGCGGCTTGCCCGGCAGCGCGCCCGGCACGACCACCGCGTAAGGCGGCACTTTGCCGATGTGGACTTCGCCGGTGGCGCGATCGACGATCTTGGTGGATGCGCCCAGGTACACGCCCATCGAAAGCACCGCGCCTTCGCCCACGATCACGCCTTCGGCCACTTCCGAACGCGCGCCGATGAAGGCGTTGTCCTCGATGATGACGGGGTTGGCCTGAAGCGGTTCCAGCACGCCGCCGATGCCGGCGCCGCCCGAAATGTGCACGCCCTTGCCGATCTGCGCGCAACTGCCCACCGTGGCCCAGGTATCGACCATGGTGCCTTCGTCCACATAGGCGCCGATGTTCACGAAGCTGGGCATCAGCACCACGCCCTTGGCGATGAACGCGCCGCGCCGCGCCACTGCGCCCGGCACCGCGCGAAAGCCGGCGGCGCGGAACTGGTCGGCGCTCCAGCCGTCGAACTTCAGCGGCACCTTGTCGAACGCCGGGGCGCCGGCCGCGCCATAGGCGATCGGCGCGTTGTCGTTGAGGCGGAAGGACAGCAGCACCGCCTTCTTCAGCCACTGGTTCACCGTCCAGCCGCCCTGGCCATCGGGCTGGGCAACGCGCGCCGCGCCCGAATCGAGCAGCGCCAGCGCCTGTTCGACGATGGCGCGCACGTCGCTGCTGGCGGGAGTCACGCCGTCGCGCGCTTCCCAGGCGGATTCGATGGCGGTTTCGAGATCGGACATGGTTCTTGCGCTCCCTTGGCGTCTGGACGTTCGCGCAGGCGCCTATCGCCTGCGCCGCCCGAGGACAAGTGCGCGGTGGCGCTGCGGGGTAGCACCGCGCGCGCCGGCATGGCATGGGCGCGGCGGCGGTACGGACGCTGGCAGGGGCCAAGACGAATGGAAGCGAGGACGTTGGGCATTCTGCGCAAGGCGCTGCTCGCGCTGTTCGGCGCGGCGATCCTCGCCGGAATCTTCCTGCCGGTCTATACCGACGAGGTCGGCTGGCGGCTGCAGGAACGCGCCGGGATCGATGGCGTGGACAAGATGTTCGGCGAACAGTGCGGGGCCAACACGCTGGCCCGCCCGCCGTTCTTCATGATGCCGGTGCGCGCCTATTCGGCGTTCTTCAACACCGCGTTCGCCGATCCGTTCTTCGTGCGCGTTTCGGGCGTGCTCTATGCGCTGGCGTGGTGCGCGATGCTGCTGGTGCTGGTCCGCCGCATCGCCGGCGATCCGCGCGAGCGGGGGCTGCTGGCCATGGTCGGCTTCGGGCTGATGGCGCTGGGCACGATGCCGCTGCTTCTGGTGTGGAGCCGGCCCGAACAGCCGATCGTGCTGGCCGCCACCGCCGCGCTGCTGGTGGCGTGGACCGACTGGCGCGATCCGGCGCGAACGAACACGGCGGGTGTGGCCTGGGGGCGGTCCTCGGCGCTGCTGGCGCTGGGGGTCATCGCGCTCAGCTATCACGTGAAGGGCATCTTCCTGCTGCCGCTGTTCCTGGCCTGCCTGTTCCTGGCAAGCCGGGGCCGGGCGGCGCATCTCCCGCGCGCGCTGGCCGGCGTGCTGCTGGCGGCGGCGACGGCGGTGGCCGCGCGCTACTGGACGCAGCGCCTGCAATGCCCCGACGATCCGATTCTCTGGGCCGAATATGCCCGCAACAACATGGGCACCGCGCTGACCGGCGCGCATGGCCTGGGCGATCTGCTGGCGGCCGTGGGCAAGCTGATCGCCAACATCAGCCTGCCCGCCTATTTCCGCCTGCCGGTGCCGCGCCCCAATCCGCTGTCGAACTGGCTGGAACCGGGGCAGATCGGCGCGGCGGCAGCGGCCGCGTGGTCGGTGCTGCTGGTGGCATTGTGGAGCGGCGCGGTGCTGCTGGCGGCGCTGTGCGCGCTGTCCACGGTGCGGCCCGCGCTGCGCGAAAGGCGCATCGATCCGCGCATGGCGATCGCGGCGATCCTGCTCGTCACCGTATTGGGGTGGAGCGCGACGCAGGCGATCCGCAACGTCTACGAAGCCAGCGTCGCGCTGCCGCTGACGATGCTGGCGGTGCTGTTCGCGCTGTCCGGGCGGGCAAGCGGCGAAGGGCCGGGCAACGTGCTGCTGGGCAAGGCGCTGAAGGCGCTGGCGGCGGTTCTGGGCGTGGCGGGTATCGCCAGCCTGATCGCCGTGGCCGCGATCTTCGGCCCTTCGATCGCACGGGCATCGAGGCAAAGCGGCTATCTTGCGGCGCAGCCGGTATCGCTGCCGGTGTTCGGCTATGGGGCGCAAAAGCCGCAGATCCTTGCCGCAGCGCGGCTGTGCGGCATCGGCGATCCGCGGCGGGCGCGGGCATTGATGGTCGATGACCTGACCTATTTCACGTTCATGGAAAGCCAGTTGCCGCAGCACCGGCTGGGCGTGATCGGGCTGTGGAAGGGTTCGCTTCGCGATCCGATCGCCTACCTGCGTGGCCGGGGATCGAGCGGCGCGGTGCTGGGCTGCCATCTGCTGCCGCCCGATCTGCGCGCGCGGGCGCGGCAGGCGGGCAAGTTCTGTTGCCTCGGGCCACCGAACTGGTAAGGCTCCGCCCCCGCCCCGGAGACCGATCGTGAACGAACAGCGCGGCCCCAATCCGCAATTCGATGATTATGCCGCGTCCTATGACGATGCGGTCAATCGCTCGCTGTCGTTCCTCGGCGGGGTCAAGGTCGATTACTTTACGCGGGTCAAGGCGGCCTACCTGCTGGACCTGCTGGCCGGCCACTTCGGCAGCACCGATGCGCTCGACGTGCTCGATATCGGCTGCGGCGTGGGCAATTATCACGCGCTCGTCGGCGGCGCGGTGCGCTCGCTGGCGGGGACGGACCTGTCCGCCGCCTGCCTGGCCGAAGCCGCCACGCGCAATCCGGGCGTGGCCTACCAGCCTTATGACGGCGCGCGGCTGCCTTATGCCGACGGGCAGTTCCACGCGGCGGTGACGATCTGCGTGATGCACCACGTGCCGCCGGCGCAATGGCCCGCCTTCGCCGCCGAGATGAAGCGCGTGGTGCGCCCCGGCGGGCTGGCCGTGGTGTTCGAGCATAACCCCTTCAACCCGCTGACCCGCCGCGTGGTGTCCAACTGCGAATTCGATGCCGATGCGGTGCTGCTGCGGCCGAAGCAGACGCGCGCCTTGCTGGCCGATGCGGGCTTTCGCGATCTGCAATCGCGCTCGATCCTGTCGGTGCCCAGCTTTGGCAAGGGTACGCGCGCGGTGGACCTGGCGCTGGGGCGCCTGCCGCTGGGGGCGCAGTATTTCGTGCGGGGCGTGGCTTGATCCGCTGGCTGCTGACCAGCGGCGATCTTCTGGCCAAGCTGGTCCGCTTCGGCTTCATCGGCGGCTTGAGCGGGACGATCTATGCGGCGGTCACGGCGGCGCTGGTGGCCGGGCTGGGGATCGATCCGGTGCCGGCCAGCGTGGCGGGCTATTGCGCGTCGGTGCCGGCCAGTTTCCTCGGGCATCGCCGCTTTTCTTTCCGTTCGAACGGGCACTGGACCTGGGAAGCGGTGCGCTTCGTGGTGGCGCAGGCGCTGAACATCGCGGTCACGGCGGGATCGATGCACGCCGCCGTCCACTGGTTCGGATCGGCGTGGTGGTGGGGCATGGTCGCGGCCGTGATCCTGGTGCCCATTGCCAATTTCGTCTTCATGAACTTATGGGTCTTCCGAAATCAGCAGGCCGGTTGAGCAGGGCGGGACGTGACACATGAAGCAGGTGCTCAAGCATCCGGCGATCTACCAGTTGTATCAGGAGCTTGGCGGCTTCTTCGGCGCCCGCGTGCGCGCCATTCGCCAGTACCTGCCGCTCACGCCCGGCATGAAGGTGATCGATATCGGCTGCGGGCCGGGGCACATCGTGCGCCACCTGCCGGCGGGGATCGACTATGTCGGGCTGGACATCGACGAACCCTCGATCGCCTATGCCCGCGCGCGTTTCGGTGACAGGGGCCGGTTCGATACGCGCTTTTTCGATGCCGCCGCGGTCGATGATCTCGGCCCGGTGGACGTGGTGATGATGAACGGGGTGATGCACCACATCGGCGATGCCGATCTGGCCGCCACGCTGGCCTGCGTGAAAGCCGCGCTGAAGCCCGGCGGCCTGCTGTTCACGCTCGACGGGTGCTATGCGCCCGGCCAGTCGCGCATCGACAAGTGGCTGCTCGACAACGATCGCGGCGTGCACGTGCGCGATGCCGCCGGCTATCGCGCGCTGCTGGCCGGCACGTTCGATGATGTGGACCTGCACATCCGCAACGACCTGTCGCGCCTGCCCTATACGTTCGCCATCGGCGTGGCGCGGAGCGGCGCATGACCGGGTATCGCGCCGATGTCGTGGTGCCCTGCTACAACGAGGACGCCGCGCTGCCGCAGACCGCGCCGGTGATCCTCGACTATTTCCGGGCGCTGGTCGCCGATCCGGGCAATGGCCTGGCGGGCTTTCGCCTGATCCTCGTCAACGATGGCAGCCGCGACGCGACGTGGAGCATCATCGAAGGCCTGTCGCACGCGCATCCCGAAGTCGAAGGGGTGATGCTGTCGCGCAATTTCGGGCACCAGGCGGCGATGCTGGCCGGGCTGTCGATCGCCGATGCCGATGTGATCGTGACGATGGACGCCGACCTGCAGGACGATATCGGCGCGGTGGCGGCGATGATCGCGGCCTATGAAGGCGGCGCACACCTGGCGCTGGGCGTGCGCAACGATCGCAGCGCCGATTCGGCGCGCAAGCAAGGCTCGGCCAACGCCTATTACCGGCTGCTGTCGCTGCTCGGCATCAACATCATCGAAAACCACGCCGATTTCCGCCTGATGTCGCGCACCGCGCTGGCCGCACTGCTCCAGTACCGCGAAGTCAACCTGTTCCTGCGCGGACTGATCCCGACGCTGGGCTTTCCCGTCACGCTCGTCCCCTACCGGCGCCAGGCGCGCACCGCCGGGGAAACCAAGTACACGCTGCGCAAGATGCTGCGGCTGGCGCTCGATGGGATCACCTCGTTCTCGGTCATGCCGCTCAGGATCATCGCGGCGCTGGGCGCGCTGATCTTCTTGGGCACGATGCTGGCGACCGCGTGGTTCCTGTGGGTGCGCTTCGCCCATTCGGCCGATGTCGTGCCGGGCTGGGCCTCCACCGTTTTGCCGATGCTGTTCCTGGGCGGGGTGCAACTGCTGTCGATCGGCGTGGTCGGCGAATATGTCGGCAAGATCTATCTGGAAACCAAGCGCCGTCCGCGCTTCATCATCCAGCAGACGACCAGCCCCGAACTGGACGCCGGCGCCCGCGCACAGGCAGCACGGGGCTGATGGCCGCTGCGTGACGTTCGCGGCGCGCTGGGTGTCGTTGTGTGCGGTTTGTGTGCGTTTCTGGGTGCGCGCGGGCGGGCGCCGAATTTTTGCTTATATTTCAGGCTTCATCAGTTCACGCACGAAGCCGATCAGCCCGGTCTGGCGCGCGCGGCGCAGGCGTTCGGCGGCCAGGATCTGCACGACCTTGGCAAAGCAAACATCGATATCGTCGTTGACCACGACATAGTCATAGCCGTCCCAATGGCTGATTTCCGCCTGCGCGCGGGCCATGCGGCTGGCGATCACTTCGGCGCTGTCGGTGGCGCGCGCGGTCAGCCGGCGGCGCAGTTCGTCCAGGCTGGGCGGCAGCAGGAACACGCGCACCACATCGGTTTCGGCCTTCTGGTAAAGCTGCTGCGTGCCCTGCCAGTCGATATCGAACAGGAAGTCCTGGCCGGTCTTCAGCCCCGCCTTGATCTGCGCCTTCGGGGTGCCATAGCTGTGCCCGAAGACATGCGCCCACTCCAGGAACTGGCCATCGCGCACTTTCGTATCGAAATCGGGCTGGTCGGTGAAATAATAGTCCTTCCCGTCAACCTCGCCGGGGCGCATCGGCCGGGTGGTGACCGAAACCGACATCTGGATATGCCCGTCATGCGCCAGCAGGCGGCGCGAGATCGTGGTCTTGCCCGCGCCCGAAGGCGACGAGAGGATGAACAGCAGCCCGCGCCGGTGCAGCGCATCGTCATGGGGAGGAGGAGTGGAAGCCATGCACGCTGATGGCGATGGCGGCCGCGCAAATCAAGCCTTGCGCGATGCGATCGACGTGGGATGCGATCGACGTGGGTCGGCTATTCCGCGGCGCGGCTGGCCTGCCTGGCCACCGCCGCCTCGCCTTCGGCCTTCGCCGCCTGCGCGTCCTTGCGCCGGTCATAGAGCGCCTTGGCCAGCAGCCCGCCGCCCACGATGATCGCGCCGGGCACCGATCGCGTCGCCACGCGGGCGATGGCGGTGCCGATCAGCGTTTGCGCCATGCTGCGCCCTTTCACGATGTTCTGGGCTTTTTCGGGCGAATATTTCACGCCCAGCACGCCGCGTTCCACCGCGTGGCGCAGCAGGCGCCCGCCGCCGCGCAGCGCGATGTCGGCGATGAGGATGTTGGTCATCGGATTGGGGCTGGGGGTGGGGGCCGCCGCCGCCGCGCTCTTGCCCGTCGCCGCCGTCTTTCCAGCGGCAGCCTTCGCCGCCGCGCCCAGTTTACCGACCCTTGAGAAGAGCTTGCCCATCGTTATCGCAACTCGCCCGCGGGCCGGCCGTACCCGCCTATTTCTTGCGCCCGAAGTCGACCGTGACGACGTTTGAACCATCATCGCTGACAACGCGCGCTTCGCCATCGAGTTCCGGCGAATCGTTTTCCGCATCATCGTGCGGTTCGGGTTCGGAATGCGGGCTGACCGCCTGGAACTGCAGCCCGAAATCGACCGCCGGATCGACGAAGGCGGTGATCGCGCTGAACGGAATGTCCAGCTTTGCCGGCATCTGGTTGAAGCTGAGGCCAACCGAGAACGACGCGTCTTCCACTTTCAGATCCCAGAACTTGTTCTGGATCACGATGGTCATTTCGTCGGGGAATCGCTCTTTCAGGTGCTTCGGGATCGACACGCCTGGGGCGTCGGTCTTGAAGGTGATGTAGAAGTGATGCGTTCCGGGCAGTTCCCCGCCCATCGCCTCTACCTGGCCGAGGACACGGCCGACGACCGCGCGCAGGGCCTCCTGCACGATCTCGTCGTAGGGGATCAGGCTGTCTGGCGTTCCATCGGTCATCGCCTCCCAAGTGGCGTCGGCGGGCGGGCCGGTCAAGGCGCTTTGCGGGAGATTCCCGATTTTTACCGCATTGCCGCGAAGATCGTGGTGCGCCGATCACACCGCATTTGGCCCGGCGGCGATTGATTCCCGCGCGTCCGCGTCTATAGGCCAGCACATGCGCACTGCCCGGATCACTCGCAAGACCCACGAAACCGACATCGCGGTCGAGGTCAACCTCGATGGCACCGGCGCCTTTTCGGTGTCGACCGGTATCGGCTTCCTCGATCACATGATCGAACAGTTCTCGCGCCATTCGCTGATCGACATCGCCTGCACGATCCGGGGCGACCTGCACGTCGATCAGCACCACACCACCGAGGACAGCGCCATCGCCATCGGCCAGGCGATCACCGAAGCGCTGGGCGACAAGGCCGGCATCGGCCGCTATGGCGCCGCCTATTCGCCGATGGACGAAGCGCTGGCGCGTGTCGCGCTCGACATTTCGGGGCGGCCTTGGCTGGTCTGGAACGCCGGCTTCACCCAGCCGCGCCTGGGCGAGATGGATACCGAACTGTTCGAACACTGGTTCCAGTCGATCGCGCAGGCCGCCGGCATCACGCTGCATGTCGAACTGCTCTATGGGCAGAACAACCACCATATTATCGAAGGCATCTTCAAGGGCTTCGCGCGGGCCATGCGCCAGGCGGTGAGCATCGACCCGCGCAAGCAGGGGGCGATTCCCTCCACCAAGGGGATTCTCGGTGGCTGACATTCTGGCGCTGGTCGATTACGGCGCGGGCAACCTGCATTCGGTGGCAAACGCGCTGAAGGCGGCGGGCGCGGGCCATGTCAGCGTCACCTCCGATCCCGACGTGGTGCGCGCGGCGGATCGCATCGTGCTGCCCGGCGTCGGCAGCTTCCGCGCCTGCGCCGAAGGCCTGCGCGCGATCCCGCACCTGATCGAATCGATGACGGAGCGCGTGCAGGTGGGCGGCGCGCCGTTCCTGGGCATTTGCGTGGGCATGCAATTGCTCGCCAGTCGCGGGCTGGAGCACGGCGTTACGCCGGGGCTGGACTGGATCGCCGGCGAAGTGCGGCTGATCGAGCCGGCGGACCCCGCGATCAAGATCCCGCACATGGGCTGGAACGACGTTGGCCTGACGCCGCACCACGCCAGCGGCACGGTGATCGAACCGGGCGAGGCCTATTTCCTGCATTCCTACCACTTCGTGCCCGATGACGGCCACGCCATCGCCGCGATGACCGACCATGGCGGCGGCATCGTTGCCGCCGTCGCGCGCGACAACATGATCGGCGCGCAGTTCCATCCCGAAAAGAGCCAGGCCTATGGTCTCGCTTTCCTGTCCCGTTTCCTGGAGTGGAAGCCCTAGATGATCGTCTTTCCCGCCATC
>JADLHU010000043.1 GCA_020848655.1 Novosphingobium sp. | reverse complement strand
GTCAGAAGAAAGCAAGAGGGGGCGCTCAGTGCTCACCCGAAAGCGCAGCGCTCGCGCACTAGGCCGCGACGAAGCGATTTCTTCTCGTAGAAGCTGCGTGAGCAACGCATGAAACCACCCGGGGTTCCGCGCGACAAGGATTCGCGCTGCGGCATCACTAATCGGCGCGCCGTCTAGAAGCACCTGAGCTGGGCGAACCTCTTCCAAGCCGATGCACTCCTCAATGAAGCACTCGTGCTGCGTCTTCATCTTGCGCAGCGTATCCTCGGTGAACCGAGCGACGTCGCGGTCAATCAGCCGCGCATGAGTCTGGCACAACCAGATTCCATTCTCGATGCTCGCCCGATCCTCCGCGGCCATCTCTTCTCGCCACCGCGGCCCATCCTTGGCCGCCGCAGAAATATGCGCCGCCACACCAACGCTTGCGAGCGCAACCGGCGACTCGCGGCTCGGACCGATGGTCAACACGCGACAATTCGGGTGTGAGCAGCGATAGCCCGCCCTACTAGCGAGCCTGGTGCGAACGTCCGGCGAGAAGTTGTCGCGCGCGCTTCCCGCGTCCCCAGCGATCGACTTCTTGCCGATCGGCTTCTTGCCGGTCGGCTTCTTGCCGGTCGGCTTCTTGCCCGCCGGCTTCTTGCCCGCCGGCTTCTTGCCCGCCGGCTTCTTGCCCGCCGGCTTCTTGCCCGCCGGCTTCTTGCCCGTCGGCTTCTTGCCCGTCGGCCTCTTGCCGGTCGGCTTCCTGCCGGTCGGCTTCCTGCCCGCCGGCTTCTTGCCCGTCTGCTTCTTTCCCGCCAGCTTCTTGCCCGTCGGTTCCTTGCCAGGGGGCTTGGCCGTGGCGCCGCTACGCGCGGCGATATCTATGCCTGGCGACCCTGCGTTCCCCTTTGCCCTGGCCGTTGCCGTCATACGCTCACGGACAGTGCGCGAAGCTCGCACGGCGCGAGCCCGCAGGACGTGTCGTCCTCGCACTCGATGTACGCGGGTGACGTCGGGCAGCCGCCCAGGGCGACGCTGACAAGGGCCAGCGTGCTCGGCAGGGGGTAGCGGCGGTTCATGGCGGGCTCCACGGCAACGGGTCTACGATCCGACGTGCGGGCGACGATGCCAAGGGGTGTCGCGGCGCGCCGAGCCATCGGACACACGGCGCGTCAGAAGACACGCAGACGCCCCACCGGCCACGAACCAACCCAGCCGCAGGGGAGCAGGCCAGCGACAAACCACGGCAACTGTCCGCGGAAGTACGTGCAGGTCGCGCCCAGCCGGGCCGCGGCGAAGACCTCGAGGTGCAGGAACCGGACGTACGACGTGAGCGCGTCGCCGATCGTCACGTCGACGTCGAGGGGAAGCCCGGCGGGGATGTGCTGCGAGAGCGTCAAGGCCGCGACCGCGTCCCGCGCCGCGGCGTCGGCGAGCTGCGCGGTCTCCTGGGATTCCTCCGCATCGAGGCACTGGAGGATCTCGTACGACGGCGCGTCCAGCGTGCCGCTGGTGCTCTCGGGGCCGTCCAGCACCGCCGCCGCCGCCGCCCAGGAGCCCTCGCGCGTGACAGCGTGGTCGGTGTCCGAGGGTTGCCCGACCGATGCCAGCCAGCGGGCGCGCATGAGCACCGCGAGCAGGTCCGCCGGGGTGGGCTGCGCCGGGAGGACGCTGGGCCACGGTTCGATGTGGATCATGGCGCGTCCCACGCAGCACCCTCGGCGGGCATTTGCAGTAGCGGTGCCAGACCGCGCGGCGGTCGTGGAGCGGGAGCCGGGTCATCCAGGCGATCACGTCGTCGGGCGCGGCGGACTTGTCCGCGATCTTCGGTGCCAGATCGTCTTCGCCCGCGACGGTTGCGACGGCCCGCGGCGGCTTGGCGTCGGCGAGGAGCTGGTGCGCCTCGACGATCGCCGCGGCGGTCTGCTGGCGGAGTCGATCGCCCCCGGGCGTCGCGCTGGCGGACGTAGTCCGCGTCTCGGCGAACGCTTCGAGGCGCCGCGCGAGCCCGGCCCGCTTGGCCTCCCACTCGTAGGGGCGCACCGTGGCGAGCTGCTTCGCGTCGCGCACGAACCCCTCCGCCTTCGCATGCTCGGCGTGCGCCTGGTCGGCGTCGCGCTGCGCGGGCGTAGCCGGCTCGGGCTCATCCAGGCGCGACTGCCCTCCCGCGCTGGTGGCGTACGACGACGTCGGCGACTGGCCACGGAGAAACGCAGGGCCGCTCACAGGCGCCCCGCGCGCGACAGCGCATCGCTGGGCGGACCAAACCCACAAGGTACAGCTCGGTTCATCGTCTTGGGCCTCGTCGAGCTTCGCCGGCCCGCGCACGATTGCCAATCCTCACCCCTGCGGGGTGAATTCCGGTGGCACATCGCTGCGGTGGTCGCGATCATGCTCGGCCACCTTACGGGCCCGCGGCATCGGTCCTCCCCGGTGTTCGGGCAGAACGGGGACCACCCCGGAACACCCGAACGCTCGACCATTGGGCTGCGCACGGTCCCTCCATGTTGCATCGCCAGTCGCGCCCGGCGCGCTACAGTCTGCGGTTCACTATGAAGAAGCCCGACGATGGTTCG
>JADLHU010000042.1 GCA_020848655.1 Novosphingobium sp. | reverse complement strand
GCCGCTGGTCGGTTCGATGATCGTGCCGCCGGGCTTCAGACTGCCGTCCGCTTCGGCCGCTTCGATCATGGCCAGGCCGATCCGGTCCTTGATCGAACCGCCGGGATTGGCGCGCTCTGCCTTCACCCACACCTCATGGTCGGGGAACAGGCGCGACAGGCGGATATGCGGCGTGTTGCCGATCGTGGCGAGAACGCTGTTGGCCTTCATGTGTCAGATACCTTCTGCCGATATTGCGGAGCGAACGTGCGCGCATTGCGAAGTTCGGGGAACATCCACGCCCACAAGACGGTAACGATTATCGCACCTGCCCCCCCGAACACAACCGCTCCGGTGGCGCCGAGCAGCGCCGCCGCGATGCCCGATTGCATTTCGCCCAGTTCGTTCGATGCCGAAATGGCAAGGCCCGATATGGACGAGACCCGGCCGCGCACTTCGTCGGGGGTGTTGAGCTGGATCAGGCTGCTGCGCACGAAGACGGATACCATGTCCGCCGCGCCCAGCAGCGCCAGAACGGCCAGCGAAAGCGGGAAATTGCGCAACAGCCCGAAGGCCAGCGTCGCCGCGCCGAAGATCGCCACGCTCCACAGCATCTTCACGCCCACGTTGTGCGCCAGCGGCCGCCACGAAAGCCACAGCGCCACCAGCGCCGCGCCCACCGCCGGGGCCGCGCGCATCTGGCCCAGGCCTTCCGCGCCGACATGCAGGATGTCGCGCGCGAAAATGGGCATCAGCGCGGTTGCCCCGCCCAGCAGCACGGCGAACAGATCCAGCGTGATACAGCCCAGCAGAAAGCGCTCGTTCCAGACATAGCGGAAACCATCGATGATCTGGCGGACCGGATGGACATCGCGGCTGCTGCGCGGCGGCGGCATCTTGGGAAGGGAAAGGATCAGCACGCCCGCGCCGGCCATCATCGCGAACGCCGTCCAGTAGGGCAGGGCCGGGGTGCTGGCGAACAGGAAGCCCGCCGCCGCCGGGCCGATGATCGAGCCGGATTGAAATGCGATCGAACTGGTCGCGATGGCGCGCGGGATCACTTCGGCGGGCACGATATTGGGCGCGATCGCGCTCATCGCCGGGCCCATGAACACGCGCGCCGCGCCATGCAGCGCGGCCAGCGTGAACAGCACGGGCAGGCTGTGTAGGCCGGTGGCCGTCACCAGGGCCAGCGCCAGCGCGATCACCATGTCGAGGCAGATGGCGATGCCGGCCACGTGGCGGCGATCCATGCGGTCGGCCAGCACGCCGGCCACCGGCGTCAGCAGCCTCAGCGGCACGAACTGGACCAGCCCCAGCAGGCCAAGCTGCAACGCCGCCTGCTGGATGCTCATCCCGTATTCGCTGCGCGCCACGTCATAAAGCTGGTAGCCGATGATGACGACCGTGCCACGCGTGGCCATGACGGCGGAAAGGTGGGCCAGCCAGTAGCGGCGATAGGCAGCGATGCGCAGCGGCGAAGGGGTATCGGTCACAGCGCCCAGATGGCAGCGCGCGGCGCGCTTGCCAATGCGAAAGGTGGCCGGTGAGGCGGCTTGGCCCGCGGTTAGGCGATCAGCGGCGGCGGCGCAGCCGGGGATTGGGCTGGATCGCGTCGATCAGCGTCATGAAGTCATCCAGCCGGATGATGCGTTCGAACTGGAAGCCGGTGCGATCATCGGCCTGCCAGATCACATGCGCTTCGATTCGCCCGATCACCGGCAGGCGGATGACGATCCGTTCGCCCCGGCTCAATCCCGTATCGCCCTGGACCATGAAGCCGTGGGCCGAGAGATTGACGATATGCAGGTGCACGTCGCCAAGCTGGCGATGCTCGCCGATCACCGGATGATCGACGGGATGCCGGGCCGCACGACGCAGATCGGTTACCGAAAGCTGTGCACCTGCATTCATGACCGTTCATCTCTCTTGCCGAAGTCCTGAACGGCAATATGCACGGTAAAGGCAAAAATTGGGTAAACCGGCAGTTCCTTGCCGGAAAGAACCTGCCGGGTGCAGGCAAGGCGCTGCCGGATGCGTGTCGGGCGGCGATCAGGCCGGGCGCAATACCCCGTGCTTCTTCTTGCCCGAAGAAATGCGCACTTCGTCGCCATTCGCGGCGATCATGAAGGTTTCGTCAGTGATCGATTCGCCATCGATTCGCGCGCCGCCGCCTGCGATCAGGCGTTTCGCTTCGCCACGGCTCGCCGCAAATCCGATACCGACCAGCGCATCCACGATGCTCAGCCCTTCGGCGGGAATCGCGAAAACCGGCAGGTCCGCACCGATGCCGCCGGCCGCGAACGTCGCGGCGGCGGTGGCTTCGGCAGTGCGCGCGGCGTCCTCGCCGCGGCACAGCCGGGTGATCTCGTTGGCCAGGACCACCTTGGCGCTGTTGATCTCGCTGCCCTCAAGCGCTTCGAGCCGCGCCACTTCGTCAAGCGGCAGGTCGGTGAACAGGCGCAGGAAGCGGCCGACATCGCGATCGTCGCAATTGCGCCAGTACTGCCAGAAATCCCAAGCCGGCAGCGCATCCTCGTTGAGCCAGACGGCGCCGGCCGCGGTCTTGCCCATCTTGGCGCCATCGGCGGTGGTCAGCAGCGGTGTGGTCAGCCCGAACAGGTCCTTGCCGTCCATGCGGCGGCCCAGTTCGATGCCGTTGATGATGTTGCCCCACTGGTCCGACCCGCCCATCTGCAGGCGCACGTCGCGCGTCTTCGACAAGTGCCGGAAATCATAGCCCTGGAGGATCATGTAGTTGAATTCGAGGAACGTCATCGGCTGTTCGCGTTCCAGCCGCAGGCGCACGGAATCGAACGCCAGCATCCGGTTCACGGTGAAGTGCGTGCCCACTTCCTGCAGCAGCTCGATATAGCCCAGCTTGCCCAGCCAGTCCTGGTTGTTGACCATGACCGCATCGGTCGGCCCATCGCCGAACGTCAGCAGGCGCGAGAAGATCGTGCGGATCGAGGCTATCTTGGCCTCGATCGTCTCGTCGCTCAGCAGCTTGCGGCGTTCGTCGCGTCCGGTGGGATCGCCGATGCGCGTGGTGCCGCCGCCCATCACCACGACCGGCTTGTGCCCGGTCTGCTGAAGCCGGCGCAGCATCATGATCTGCACCAGCGAACCGATGTGCAGCGAAGGCGCGGTGGCATCGAAGCCGATATAGCCGGGCACCACCTGGCTGGCCGCAAGATCATCGAGACCGGCGGCATCGGTAAGCTGGTGGATGTAGCCACGCTCGTCGAGCAGGCGGAGCAGGGAGGATTTGTACTGGGTCATCGCGCGCGCCGCCTAGCACGCCTTGCGCGGCAAACAAACCCGTTGGCTGGCATGGGAGGATGTGGAGAATCCGCGATCTCCTGCCTGCCCCGAGCTTGTCCGGGACCGGTGCTTGCTGTTAGCCCGGAACGATGATCGGAACGCTGCACACCCATTCGCTCATCCCGCATCGCGACAGTCCGCCGCGCGCGATCCATGGCATCGACGTGCGCTGGTTCGAGAAGGGCGACGGCCGGCTGATCCTGCGCTTCCAGGTCAACGGCGTGGATGCGCTGGCGGTGCCGCCGTTCGCCGGCAAGGGCCGGGCCGACGAATTGTGGCGCACGACCTGCTTCGAACTGTTCCTGAAGGACGATCGCGGCGCAGGCTATGCCGAATACAACTTCTCGCCGTCCGAACGCTGGGCCGCCTATCGCTTCGACGATGTGCGCGCCGGCATGCGCGAGGCACCGGCCGATCCCGCGCCGGACGTGACGGGCGCGGCGGGCGCACATCTCTATGTGCTCACCGCGATCCTGCCCGATACCGTGCTGGCCGGCGTCAGCGCGGCCGGGCTTTCGGCGGTGATTGAGGAGAAGGACGGCACGAAAAGCTACTGGGCGCTGGCCCATGGCCCGGGCCAGCCCGATTTCCACGCGCCGGCTTGCTTCGCGCTGCCGCTTGCGGCACCGGAGCGGCCATGAAATTCGGCATCGATCGCCTGCTGGCGGACCCAGACTTGCGCAAGCCGCTTGCCGGCCGGCGCGTCGCGCTTGTCGCGCACCCTGCCTCTCTGACCGCAGGGCTGGTCCATTCGCTCGACGCGCTGGCCGCGCTGCCGGACCTGACCTTGAGCGCCGCCTTCGGTCCGCAGCACGGGCTGAAGGGCGACAAGCAGGACAACATGGTCGAGACGGCGGACGAGCGTGATCCGGTCTATGGCATCCCGGTGTTCAGCCTCTATGGCGAAGTGCGCCGGCCAACCCCGGCGATGATGGACGCGGCCGATGTGTTCCTGTTCGATCTCCAGGACCTGGGCTGCCGCATCTACACGTTCGTCACCACGCTGCTGTATCTGCTGGAAGCCGCCGCCGGACAGGGCAAGAGCGTGTGGGTGCTGGATCGCCCCAATCCCGCCGGCCGCCCGGTCGAAGGCACGCTGCTGCTGGCAGGGTACGAAAGTTTCGTTGGCGCGGGACCGATGCCGATGCGCCATGGCATGACCCTGGGCGAAATGGGCCACTGGTTCGTCGAGCATTTCGGCCTCGACGTCGATTACCGGGTGATCGCGATGGAAGGCTGGCAGCCTGACAGCACCCCCGGCTTTGGCTGGCCGGAAAGCCGGCTGTGGATCAATCCCAGCCCCAACGCCGCCAACCTCAACATGGCGCGCGCCTATGCCGGCACGGTGATGCTGGAAGGCACGACGCTTTCAGAAGGGCGCGGCACCACGCGCCCGCTCGAAGTGCTGTTCGGCGCGCCCGATATCGATGCAAAGGCCGTCCACGCCGAAATGCGCCGCCTCGCGCCGCAATGGCTGGCCGGCTGCGCGATCCGCGAATGCTGGTTCGAACCGACCTTCCACAAGCACGCGAAAACGCTGTGCAGCGCGCTGATGATCCACGCCGAGGGCGCGTTCTACGATCACCACGCCTTCCGGCCGTGGCGCTTGCAGGCGCTGGCCTTCAAGGCGATCCGCAACCTGTGGCCCGACTATCCGATCTGGCGCGATTTTCCCTATGAATATGTGTTCGACCGGCTGGCCATCGACGTCATCAACGGCGGCCCTGCCTTGCGCGCCTGGGTGGACGATGCGGGCGCGCTGCCCGGCGATCTCGATGCGCTGGCGGCGGTGGACGAAGCGCAGTGGATCGAGGAGCGGCGGCGCTTCCTGCTTTATACGTGATTGGCGATCCAGGCGACGGCCTGGGCCGAGGGCAGGAAGAACGCCTGCGCCAGCAGCGTTCCGGCCAGGCGGCTGAACGAAATCCACACGATCGTGCGGCGGAACAACGGCTCGCTGACGCGGCCTTCGACGACATCGTCGGTCATCACCGAGAGCTGCGGATCGATCAGCGCGAACAGCAGGATCGTGGCGAAGCCGTTGATGACGGCGGAAAGCTGCGATGCCGTTACCCGGAATTCGGGGTTGAGGTATCCGGCATAGAGCGAGGCCAGCACGCCCACCGTGATCAGCGCCTGCGCCAGGCAATTCGCCACCAGCACGCCCCAGCCCACGCCGCGCGGCTTGGCCAGTTCGTGCCACTGGTGCGCCTGCGGCAGGGCGATCGCATCGCGGATCGTGCGCAGCCCCGCGGGGCTGGCGCTGCGCAGCAGCATGCGCGTGGTGGACCGGTGCTGCTGGAAATAGCCGATGGCGCGCGCGAACAGGCGCTGGCCGGTGGGCACCAGCGCGATGCCCGCCGCCACCGCCACGCTGGCCGAAAACAGCACCATGCGGAAATCGCCGAGCAGCGCCTCGCCCCCGCCATCGGCCAGCCGCGTTTCGATGCGCTTGGCCAGGAACGGCCCGAGGAAGCTGTTCGAAGTGCGCGAGACGAGCACGAGGATGTTGAACAGCGCAAAGCTCATCGCGATGCGCCGCGTGCGCACGCCGGCGATGCGCGCGGCATAGGCCAGCGTGCCGATCAGGTTGATGCCGGCCGTCAGCAGGCAGATGACGAGGAGTTGCAGGTCCATTGGCAACGGGGCTTAGCCACAGGCGCGGCCCGGCGCCAGAGTGGGCGGCAAATCAATCGGCGAATTCGAGCAGGCCTGCGTCGCCGACCAGCACCGAAGTCATCGACAGCGCGCCGTCGAGCGTGTCGTTGAACAGCGCGGTGCCATCTCCCGGCAGGCGCGCGCCCAGCGTGTAGAGCAGCGGCAGGTAATGCTCGGCGCTGTTGATGGCATGCTGCGCGGCCAGGTCGTCGGGGGCGATATCGATCAGCGCCGCATCATCGCCCGAGAGGATCGCGGCGTTGCTGCGCGCCCGGAAATCGAGCGCCCAGTCGGGCTGCGTGCCCGCCGCCTGCCGCCACAGCGCAAGGTTGTGGATCACGTTGCCGCTGCCGACGATCAGCACGCCCTCGTCGCGCAGCGGCGCCAGCGCGCGGCCCAGCGCGAAGTGCCCGGCCGGATCTAGCGTGCGATCGAGGCTCATCGCCACCATCGGAATGTCGGCGGCGGGGAACATCGGTTGCACCACGCCCCAGGCGCCATGATCGAAGCCCCAGGTGGTATCGGGCGCGATGCGCTCCGCCCCGGCGAGCTCGGTCACGCGTGCGACCAGTTCCGCCGATCCGGGCGCGGGATAGCGCATGTCGTAAAGCGCCTGCGGGAACCCCCGGAAGTCATGAATCGTGCGCGGCCAGGGCTCTGCGGTCACATGCGTGCGCCCCGCCGTTTCCCAGTGCGCGGAAATCACCAGGATCGCGCGCGGACGCGGCAGCGCGCGGCCCAGCGCCTGCCAGGCGCGGCGCTCGAGGCTGTCGGTGATGACGGTCATCGGCGAACCGTGGCCGAGGAAGAGTGCGGGGAGGCGTTGAGTCATGCCGTGAATATGGGATGCAGGCCCCGGCGCCGCAACCGGGGCCAGGGGGCGAACCAACTGCATGCGAACGGATGCCGGAAAATCGCGCGGGATCAATGCTTCTTGCGGGTCAGTTCGCGCATCGCATCGTCCAGCCCGTCCAGCGTCAGCGGATACATCGATCCGTTGAGCAACTGGCGGATCATCGTGGTCGACTGGCTGTAGCCCCACTGCTGCTCGGGCACGGGATTGAGCCAGACCGTGGCCGGATAGGTATTGACCACGCGCTGCATCCAGATCGCGCCCGCTTCCGGGTTGTTGTGTTCCACCGAGCCGCCCGGATGGCTGATCTCGTAAGGGCTCATCGCCGCATCGCCGACGAAGACGATCTTGTAGTCGTGCCCATATTTGTGAAGCACGTCCCACGTTGCCGTGCGCTGCGACCAGCGGCGCCTGTTGTCCTTCCACACGCCTTCGTAAAGGCAGTTGTGGAAATAGAAGAATTCCAGGTTCTTGAACTCGGTGGTGGCGGCGCTGAACAGTTCCTCGACCAGCTTGATATAGGGGTCCATCGACCCGCCGACATCAAGGAACAGCAGCACTTTCACCGCATTGTGCCGTTCGGGCCGCATGTGGATATCGAGCCAGCCCTGCCGCGCGGTGCCCTGGATCGTGGCGTCGAGGTCCAGTTCGTCGGCAGAGCCTTCGCGGGCGAAGCGGCGCAGCCGGCGCAGCGCCACCTTGATGTTGCGCGTGCCCAGTTCGCGCGTGCTGTCGAGGTTCTGGAACTCACGCTTTTCCCAGACCTTGATCGCGCGCTTGTGCCGGCTTTCCCCGCCGATGCGAATGCCTTCGGGGTTGTAGCCCGAATTGCCGAAGGGCGAAGTGCCGCCCGTGCCGATCCACTTGTTGCCGCCCTGGTGGCGCCCTTCCTGTTCCTCAAGCCGCTTCTTCAGCGTCTCCATGATCTCGTCCCAAGACCCCAGCGCCTTGATCTTGTCCATTTCCTCGGGCGAGAGGAACTTTTCGGCGATGGCCTTCAGCCAGTCCTCGGGCACGTCCACCGGCTGCTGGCCATAGTCCGACAGCACGCCCTTGAAGACCTTGTTGAACACCTGGTCGAAGCGATCGAGCAAGCCTTCATCCTTAACGAACGTGGCGCGCGACAGGTAATAGAACGCTTCGGGCGTTTGCTCGATCACGTCCTTGTCCAGCGCTTCGAGCAGCACGAGGTGCTCCTTGAAAGAGGCCTGGATGCCGGCGGTGCGCAATTCGTCGATGAAGTTGAAAAACATCGCGTCAGCTTGCGGAAGGTGCGGGGGCGGGGGGCTGCTGGGGGAACTGCTCCATCGCCGGGTCAATCACCGCCCAGGCCGGCGCGTCCACGGTCCAGATGGCCATCTGCGGGCGCAGCCCGTGCGGTTCGTCGATCGCGCCCAAGCGCACCGTGCGCAAGTGCATGCGGGCCGAGCTTTGCGCATAAATCTGCGTGCCGCACGACGGGCAGAACGAAGCGGTAAGCGTGTTGCCGCTCGCCGCGACATAGCTGTTGCTGGCCAGTTCGCCGGTCACGACCACATCGTCTGCCGGGAAAATGGCATTGTGCGTCGGCCCGCCGGTGGCGATCTGCTGGCACTGGCGACACCAGCATTGCCGGGTCTGGACCGGATCGCCCGTGATCGCCAGCGTGACCTTGCCGCAGGCGCAGCGTCCCGTGTAGGCCATGTCAGTTGCCCCGCCGCGCCATGAACGCCAGCCGTTCGAACAGCATGACGTCCTGTTCGTTCTTCAAAAGCGCGCCGTGCAGCGGCGGGATCGCCTTGGTCGGATCGCGATTCTGGAGCACGTCGAGCGGCATGTCTTCATTCAGCAGCAGCTTCAGCCAGTCGAGCAGTTCGCTGGTCGATGGCTTTTTCTTGAGGCCGGGCACGTCGCGCACTTCGTAGAACACCTCCATGGCTTTCGTCACGAGCGTCTTCTGGATGCCGGGGAAGTGGACGTCGATGATCGCCTGCATCACGTCGCGATCGGGGAACTTGATGTAGTGGAAGAAGCAGCGGCGCAGGAAGGCGTCGGGCAGTTCCTTTTCGTTGTTGGAGGTGATGACCACGATCGGGCGTTCCTGCGCGGTCACGCGCTCGCCGGTTTCGTAGACATCGAAGCTCATGCGATCGAGTTCGAGCAGCAGGTCGTTGGGAAATTCGATATCGGCCTTGTCGATCTCGTCGATCAGCAGCACCGGCAGGACGGGGCTGGTGAAGGCTTCCCACAGCTTGCCGCGCCGGATGTAGTTGGAAATGTCGTTCACGCGCGGATCGCCAAGCTGGCCGTCGCGCAGGCGCGCCACGGCGTCATACTCGTAAAGGCCCTGCTGCGCCTTGGTGGTGGACTTGACGTTCCATTCGATCAGCGGCGCGTTCACCGCCTTGGCGATTTCCTGCGCCAGCACGGTCTTGCCGGTGCCCGGTTCGCCCTTCACCAGCAAGGGGCGACGCAGCATGACAGCCGCGTTGACCGCCACCTTGAGATCATCGGTGGCGACGTAGTTGCTGGTGCCTTCGAAACGCTGCATGGGCCTGTCCTGTCGTGTTCGCTTTGCCCACGGCCTAAAGTATTGCAGTGCGGCGAAGCAAGCGGCGAGTTGGCGGCAGGCGCGGTGAACCCGCGCGAAATCAGGCGTCGATCAGTTCGGGATCGATTTCCCCGGCGCGGTTCTGGATGAACATGAAGCGGTGTTCGGGATTGCGGCCCATCAGCCGTTCGACCAGATCCTTCACCGCCGCGCGATCCTCGTAGTCGGGCGGCAGCGTGATGCGCAGCAGCCCGCGCGAGGCCGGGTTCATCGTGGTTTCGCGCAATTGCATCGGGTTCATCTCGCCCAGGCCCTTGAAGCGCGAGACTTCCACTTTCTTGCCCTTGAACAGGCTGGCTTCGAGTTCGGCGCGGTGCGCGTCGTCGCGCGCATAGGCCGAGGTCGAGCCGACGGTCAGCCGGTAGAGCGGCGGCTGGGCCAGGTACAGATGCCCGCGCCGCACCACTTCGGTCATTTCCTGGAAGAAGAAGGTCATCAAAAGCGTGGCGATATGCGCGCCGTCGACATCGGCATCGGTCATGATGATGATGCGATCGTAGCGCAAGTTATCGGGGTTGCAGTCCTTGCGCGAGCCGCAGCCCAGCGCGAGCAGCAGGTCGGCGATTTCGCTGTTGGCGCGGATCTTGTCGGTGGTGGCGCTGGCGACGTTCAGGATCTTGCCGCGGATCGGCAGGATCGCCTGGGTCTTGCGATCGCGCGCCTGTTTGGCGCTGCCGCCGGCCGAATCGCCTTCGACGATGAACAGTTCCGTCTCGCCGCTGCCTTCGCCCGAACAGTCGGTCAGCTTGCCGGGCAGGCGCAGCTTGCGGGCGCTGGTCGCGGTCTTGCGCTTGATCTCGCGCTCGGCCTTGCGGCGCAGGCGCTCGTCCATGCGCTCCATCACATAGCCAAGCAGCGCCTTGCCGCGTTCCAGGTTGTCCGACAGGAAATGATCGAAGTGATCGCGCAGCGCGTTTTCCACCATGCGCGCCGCTTCGGGGCTGGTCAGGCGGTCCTTGGTCTGGCTCTGGAACTGCGGATCGCGGATGAATACCGAAAGCATCGCCTCGCAGCCGGTGACGATGTCTTCCGGCGCGATGTCCTTGGCCTTTTTCTGGCCGACCAGTTCGCCGAACGCACGGATACCCTTGGTCAGCGCGGCGCGCAGGCCCTGTTCGTGGGTGCCGCCATCGGGCGTGGGTACGGTGTTGCAATACCAGCTGGTGCTACCGTCAGACCACAACGGCCAGGCGACGGCCCATTCCACGCGGCCCTGATTGTCGCCCGCTTCGTTGGCGGGGAAATCCTGGCTGCCGGTGAAGAAATCCGCCGTCACGCATTCGCGGCTACCCACCTGTTCGCGCAGGTGATCGGC
>JADLHU010000041.1 GCA_020848655.1 Novosphingobium sp. | reverse complement strand
GTCGGAAGACTTCACCGGCCATGTGTTCGCAGAACCAGCCAGCCTTGATGCCGCCGAGTTGATCCCCGCGCTGGCGGCGGCCGGCGTGACGGCCCTCAAGCTCGAGGGCCGGCAGCGCAGCCGGTCCTATGTCGCAAGCGTGGTCAAGGCATTCCGGGAAGCGGTCGATTCATTCGCGGCGGGGCGCCCCATCCCGTCGGGCAAGCTGCAAGGTCTGAGCGAGGGGCAGGCGACGACGTCTGGCTCCTATGTCAAGACCTGGCGATAGGCGGCCCCGATGACCGCTTCCCCCGCGCCAAGACTTGGCCTCACCTTGGGCCCGGTGCTGTTCCATTGGAACGGCGAGCGGCTGTTCGATTTCTATGCCCGGATCGCCGACGAGGCCCCCGTCGATCGGGTTTGCATCGGCGAGGTCGTCTGCTCGAAGCGCCTGCCCAGCGTGGCCGACAGCCTGGCGCGCGCGGTCGAACGCCTGCAGGCGAGCGGCAAGGAGGTCATCCTTTCGACCCTTGCCCTTGTCACCCTGGGCGGAGAAAGCGCCCGCATCGCGGAACTCGGCCGCTCGTCCCCGATCGGCATCGAGGTCAACGACATTTCGTCGCTGGACGCGGTTCGCGGCCAGGACTTCACGGTCGGCCCGTTCGTCAACGTCTATAACGAAAGCACGCTCGCGTTCCTTGGCCGGCACGGCGCAAGACGGATCTGCCTGCCGCCGGAACTGCCGCTTGCCTCGATCGCGGTGCTGGCCCGCGCGGCGAAGCCGCTGGGCGTCGCCTGCGAGGTCATCGGGTTCGGGCGTCTGCCGCTTGCCATCTCGGCGCGCTGCTATCACGCCAGGCTGCACGGTACGCGCAAGGATGCCTGCCAGTTCGTCTGCGAGCACGATCCCGACGGACGCCCCGTCGATACCCTGGACGGCCAGCCGTTCCTGGCCGTGAACGGCGTCATGACGATGTCGCAAAGCTGCGTCAACCTGGTCCAGGACATCGGCGAACTGGCCGCCGCCGGTGTCGATGCGATCCGCCTGTCGCCCCAAAGCACGGACATGGTCGCGGTGGCACGCGCCTTCCGGGCCGTGATCGACGGCGACGATCAGGGTGCGGCCGCCCTGGCGCGGCTTGGCGCCCTTGTGCCGTTCGCGGCTTTCTCGAACGGATTCCTGCACGGAACGCGCGGCGTCGCCTTTGTCGCGCCCGAGGCCGGCTGAACGGCAGCGAAGGTCTTTCCTATTCGGCGGCCTGCTTGCGGAACTTCGACAGCGAGCCCGAATGCATGATCTTGCCGTTCAGGCTGCGGCCGATCATTGCCTCGACCATCACCGCGCAGTCGATCAGCTTGTCGAGATCAATTCCCGTCTCGATGCCAAGCTCGTTGCACATGAACACCATGTCCTCGGTGCAGATATTGCCGGCCGCGCCCTTGTGACCGGCGAAGGGGCAGCCGCCAAGCGCGGCCAGCGAACTGTCGAACAGATCAACCCCCATTTCCAGCGCCGCATAGAAATTCGCCGGGCCAAGGCCGCGCGTGTCGTGCAGATGCAGACCGATCCGGATGCCGGGCCAGATGTCACGGACGATGCCGATGCGGCGCTTGATCGCTTCCGGATTGGCCCAGCCGACCGTGTCGGCAAGATAGAGGGCCGGGAAGGCATAGTCGTGCTCGGCCGCGACCGACTTGATCAGCCGCACGTTCTCGGCGATGCGGGCCTCGGGGATCTCGCCTTCCATGTTGCAGCCGAAAGCGGTCGCGATGTAGGCGGCTGACGGCTTGACACCGTGCTGCTTGTAAAGCTCGATCCAGTCGTGCTGGTCCTTGCGGTACTGCTCGATCGTCCGGTTGTTGTTCTGGGTGCAGAATGCCTCGCTGGTCGAATAATAGACGACACCCTCGAGGCTGACGTTCTTGAGATCGAGCGCCCGCAGGAAGCCCTGCTTGTTGAGCCAGGTGGCCGTGTACTTGACGCCCGGGCGCGGATGAATGGCGGCGAAGAATTCGGGCGTATCGGCCATCGGCGGCACTCGCTTCGGATTCACCAGCGACGCGACATTGATGTGCTTGAGACCGGTGTCGCTCAGCGCATCGATCAGCGCCACGCGATCCGCGAGCGGATAAATGGCCTTTTCGATCTGGAAGCCTTCGCGGGGGCCTTCCTCGCGGAACTCGACAAATCGGGGCAGCGTCACCATGACCACGTCTCCTGCGAATGGTTCAAAGGTAGGTGGGACCCTGCGTCCGGCCAGCGGACAACACAGCCCTGTCGAGGCCGATGTTACCGCAATCGGAAACCCGCGCAACCGCGGCGCCATCGCATTCCCGGGCATCCCAGCCTTACTACCCACCCGGCCTTGCCCACCCGGCCGAATCGGACCACAATCGCGCGCGTTTTCAAGACTGTCTGGATAGCGATCAGTGGAGGACCGTGTGAGCGAACTACCAGCGATCGTCGGGGCCTATGAGCATCCCCTGCGGAAGGGGCCCGATTACAGCGCCTTGCGATTCATCGGCGAAAGCGCGGCTGGCGCGCTTGCCGATGCGGGCCTGACGCCCGCCGATATCGACGGTCTTGCCACCGCCGGCGAGACGATGGCGGTCAATTATATCGCCGAATACTTGAATCTGAAGCCGCGCTGGTTCGATTCGACGTCGATCGGCGGATCGTCTTTCCTGTCGCACATCATGCACGCGTCGGACGCGATCCGGCAGGGCAAGGCTCGCGCGGTTCTCTTGTGCTATGGCAGCACGGCCCGATCCTCGGCGGCGGCGCTGGGCGGCAGCGCCCGCACGCTGGTCATCGACGCGCAAGGCGTGGGGGATTCCGATTATTACTACCCGCCTTATGGCGTCAACCTGGTGTCGCAATACGCGCTGGTGGCACGGCGCCACATGCACGAATACGGCACCACCCGCGAACAGCTGGCCGAGATCGCCGTGACCTGCCGCACCCATGCGGCCCTCAACCCGCTGGCTCGTTTCCGCGATCCGATCACCGTCGCCGATGTGGTGAAATCGCGCCCGGTCGCCGAACCGCTGCATCTTCTGGATTGCTGTGTCATCACCGATGGCGGCGGCGCGATCATCGTGGCTTCGCCCGAGGTCGCACGCAACACGAAGAAGAAGCCGATCCGCGTTCTGGGCGGATCGGAAGCGGCGGCCCACCGCGAGGGTGGCCATCACCGCCTGCTGGACGTCGCGGCGAAGCAATCGGGGCCGGCGGCCTTTGCGGCAACGGGGCTCAAGCCATCCGACGTCGATTTCTGCATGATCTATGACAGCTTCACCATCACCGTGATGAC
>JADLHU010000040.1 GCA_020848655.1 Novosphingobium sp. | reverse complement strand
GCGTAGTGGCAGGCCATCGCGCCATAGAGAAAGAAGCCCAGGATGAATGCGGGAACGCCGATGTTCGCCGCTTGCGATGCGGCAAGGCCCAGTGCCAGGGCGCTGGCGAAACAGGCGACCGCGAACAGGCGGCCGATCGATGCCGCGCGCCAGCGGATGCTGAGCGCGCCGAACGCGAGATCCCCTGCCACCCCGCCGGCGGATATCAGCGCCGCGCCGGACAGGGCGACGCTGGATGGCCCGGCCTGCGCCAGGAGCTTGGGCGTCCAGCTTGTCAGGAAATAGAAGCTCAGCATCATGAGGAAAAAGCTGACGCACATGGCGATCGAACGCGGCGTGGCCAGGCTGGAAAGCTGGTTGCGCCGTGTCCGGGGGACGGCTGCGGCGGGCATCTCGGTCGGGGCGGGCAGGCCGAAATTCCTGGCGAGCGCCTGCAGCTTGCGCAGCGCGCCGGCCGGCCGGCGGGCGCACAGGAAATCGATGGATTCGGGCATCAGCCAAAGGATCAGCGGGAAAAGCACCGCCGCCGCCGCGCCGCCGACGCCATAGATCATGCGCCACTGGCCCGGTTCGACGAGCGTTGCCAGCAGGCCGCACAGCGCGCCGCCCAGCGGAAATCCGGTGGCCTGCATCACCAGCGCAAAGTCCCTGCGCCGGTCGTTGCCGACTTCGGCGACCACGGTGTTGACCGCCACCATCATCGCGCCGACGCCCGCGCCCGTCAGCAACCGGGAAAGGAACAGCGTCGAAAAGCTGTCGGCCCATGCCGCCATGGCCATGCCGGTGGCGGCGCTGGCCAGGCACAGCAGCACCAGCCGTCGGCGGCCGATCCAGTCGGCGATCGGCGACAGGAACAAGGCGCCCGCGATCATGCCGATCGGCCCGGCGGACAGGAACGATCCCAATATCTGCGGCGACAGGCCGAATTCGGTCGCTATGGCGGGCGCGGTATAGCCGGCGGACAGGATTTCAAACCCGTCGATCATGTTGATCAGAACGCACATCGCCACCGCCAGCCATTGGCGCTGCGACATGGGATGGGTTCGAAGAACCTGCACGATGTCCGGTTGCTTCACGTCATCATGCATGCCGGGGCGCCTTTGAACGATGGGATAGGGGCGAGTGGAAGGTCATCGCGAAATTCATGCTTTCATCGCGCGGCCGATCACCGCGATCACCTGCGAAATGTCCTCGTCGCTGGTATAGCTGGATGGCGACAGGCGGACCCGGTGCGTCGATACTTGCGCCGTAATGCCCTGATCTTTCAGCGCGGGGCGCAATCGCGCCCCGGCATCGCGGCAGGCGAACGTGGCGATGCCGCTGGGATTGTCGCGGGGGGACAGGCAGGTCAGCCCCAGTGCGGCCAGTTCGTGCTGCAAGCGATCGATCAGCGGCTTCCTGCGGCGCGCGATCCGCTCGACGTCGGCCGCGCGCAGCGCTGCGATGCTCGTGGCGAGGCTGGCCAGCGTCGCATGCGCGGGCGTGCCCACTTCGAACAGGCCGGCAGGGCCGGGGACGAAGGTGAAATCGTCGGCCCCGCCGGGAGGATCGAACGGCAGCCAGTGGGTGACATGATCGTCGATCTGCCGCCAGCCGACCGCCCGACGCCTGAGCCGGTCCATCCGGTCGGGGCGGACATAGAGGAAAGCCGATCCGAAATCGCCCATCAGCCACTTGTAGCTGCCACAGCAGGCGAAATCGACGCCGGTCGCGGTCAGGTCGATCGGCATCGCGCCGGCGGCCTGGATGATATCGGCATAGACCAGGACATCGCGGGCATGCGCGATGCGGCATAAGGCGGCCAGATCGTGCGTGAACCCGGTGAGGCCGGACACCAGCGAGACCGCGATCAGGCGGGTGCGGCCATCGATCGCGGCTTCGATATCGGCCAGGTCGATGGCGAAATCGCGCGGCTTGACGATCCGCAGCGGCATGCCGGCGGCGGCCTTTTGCTGATAGAGCGCAAGCGATCCGAAATAGTGCAGGGCATCGGTGACGACGCCCGCATCGGGTCCGATGCCCAGCGCATCGAGCAGCATGTTCTCGCCCGTCGTCGTGCTTGGCACGATCGCGAGATCCTGCGGCCGGACATGCACCAGCCCGGCGAACTGCTCGGCCGCCGCATCCCGGAAATTGTCGCCGGTCCACATCCGGTCGGCATGGGTCAGCCGGTCCTGCCGGAAGGCCGCGATCTGATCGCCGACCCGGCGCGGCATCGGATGGGTATAGGCGGCATTGAGGAAGTTGCCCTGAAAGGCGAAATCGCCGCGATCGAGCGAAGGAGCACCCGAAGCCGCCGCCGCCGCCGCTGCCCTCATCGGCACGAGCGTGGCCGCCGCCGACGAACCGAGCAACGTCCGGCGCGTGATGCCGCTGGGGATGGCGGGGCCGGCGCTCATCGCGCGGGCGCCATGATCTTCGTGGGCGGCCTGATCTTCGTGGTGCGGGGCGCGATGATCGCGGCCAGCCGGTCCGGGCCGCCCGCGCGTTCCAGCACGGGAACGCGCGGTCCCGCCGTATTGTCGATGCGAATCTGCGACACCTTGTCGGCACGGGCGACGATCAGGGTCAGCGGCTGGCGATCGGCCACGCAGCGTTCCAGCCCGGCGCGACTGAACGCCGCCCCGTTCACCGACAGCAGCCGCGCCCCCACGTCCAGCCCGGCAAGGTCGGCGGCGCCGCCCTTTTCCAGGCCGGTGACGCGGCCATCGTCGCCGATGGTGAAACCCAGCGCATAAAGCAGCGCCTGCGGATCGATCGGCGCGCCATTCAGCGGCACATCCCTGTACGCCAGGGACCAGCCCGACTGCGCGAACGCTTCGTGCGGCAGCGACGTGGAAATGCCATCGACGCGCTGCGTCAGATAGCCGTCCCAATCGAACGGCGCGATCCGGTTGAGCGCATCGACCAGCATCTGCCGGTCATAGGGCTTGACCAGCGGATCGCGGGCCGGGTCCTTGGCGAAGAAGGCCTGGCAGAAATCGTCCAGCGAACGGCGATCCTGGGTCAAGGCCTGGATCTTCAGGTCGATTTCCAGCCAGAGCAGGATGCCTTCGAAATAATAGTCGATGCTGCGGCGCCAGTTCGCGCCATCGGGGCCGGCGTGCATCAGGGCGGTCAGGCCCGTGCCGGTATCCGACAGGCTGCGCCAGCGCCGCCCGCTGCGGTGCGCCATGTCCGCGCCCAGCGTGGCCAGTTGCGCGCGAAAGGCATCGGGCTTCAGCGCGCCGGCGCGCGCCGACAGGACATTGCCCAGATAGGATGTCAGCCCTTCATAGACCCACAGCAGCGAATTATCATACGGTTGCTGATAGTCGGCCGTCGCTTCGCCGATCGGCCGGCGATATTTGCCGTTCCAGGCATGCGCCAGTTCGTGCGCCATCAGGCTGGCCCAGCGATCGTCATCATCACTGCGAAAGATGCCGGACACGCCGGTATTGTCGCTCGATTCATGATGTTCCTGGCCGCCGATGCCGCGGCGGCGGATGGTGTCGCTCAACGTCACCAGATAGCGATACTGGTCGAACACCACCGATCCGAACAGGGCCTGGGTCTGCCCGACCACCGCCCGCATCAGCGTGGTCTGGCGGTCGGACAGCGCGATGCTTGCGGGATCGTCGCCAACAAGGCTGATGGCGATGGGCGCCTTGTCGATCGTGCCCAGCGCATGGCTTTGCACGAAGCGCCCGGCGATGACCGGCGAATCGACCAGCCTTTCCAGGCTCATCGGCGCGAATTGCGTGATGTCGCCGGATTGGGGCAGGGGGCGAGGGGCGGTCGCCAGCGTCCAGCCCTGCGGCAGGCGCACATCCGCCTTGACCTGCAGGGCGGACGGCCGCGCGCCTTGCGGATAAAGGAGCACCGAATGCCACCGCAATAGCGCCAGGTTGGGCGTGGTGGCGTTGCCCACGTCGTTGACCATCCGGCTGAGCACCGGCTCCGCCAGATAGTCGAGCGATACGTTCAGCGTCGTGGCCCCATCGGGGACGACCAGGTGGAAACTGCTCGCATCGAAAACGTCGCGCTTCCACGCAACGGGCTGGCCATTGGCCGTGAACCGCAATCCGGCAAGGTTTTCGATCGGTCCCGACGGCAGATGGTCGCCCGGGATCCAGCGCGGATAGACCAGCGTGAGCGGTCCGGGCTTTACCGGAAAGGTCAGCGCCGCATGGAATATCCCGCGCGAAGCCTCGCGCAGGTCGACGCTGATCGTCGGCGGGGATGGCTCGGCGGCAAGGGCGATGGCGGGCGCCAGCAGCATGGCAAACGCCGCGCCGCGCCAGATGGCTGATCTTCCTGGGGCTGATGCGGTCACGAGCAGGACTCCCCGATGCTGACTTTCGAACCGTCCGTGCCCGCCACGGCATTTCCGGGCCTGATAATGCCCGGGATCATGCGCTGCCGGAATGGCGACGGGCGAAGGGAGGGGGCGCTGCCCACCCCTTCGCCCGTGCGTTCCTAGAACCGCGTGGTCAGGCCGACATAGAAGCTGCGGCCCAGCACGTCAGAGACGGCAGGGAGCGTGTTCGACTGGTCGAACGTCGCAAAGGTCGGCGGCGCCTTGTCGGTCAGGTTGTTGACGCCCATCCGGAAGTTCATGCTTTCGGTGACGCGCAGCGAAAGGTTCACGTCGAAATAGCTGCGCGAAGGGATATGGAACCCCGTCGTATCGCTGACGGTGACCACCGAGGCATCGATCATCGGACCTATGTAGCGATACTGCAAGCTGACCGTTGCAGGGCCATTGCTGTAGGCGATGTTGCTGCTCAGCTTCCAGTCGGGCAGGGCCTTGGCGTCGTTGCCCGCGCTACCGGCGTAATCGGTCGGCACTTCGCCGGGCAGGGTCTGCACCTTGTAGTTGAACAGCCGGGTGGCCGCGGCATTCACGCGCAGCCGGCCGCCACCGGGGAAACCGGCTTCTTCCAGGTCCGCCATCCAGTCGAGCGCGATGTCGAGACCCGATGTCTCGATAACGCCCAGGTTGAGGTTGTAGAGCGCGATGGCGTTGATCTGGCCGGTCGAACTGCTGCGCCCGAACAACCCGCAATAGACATTGTCCGCCGCGTAATTGGGGTTGGTTCCCGCCAGGTTGTAGCAGCGCTGGATCGCGGTCGCGCCGGCGATGGTCGATACCGCGTTCTTGACCTTGATCTTGTAATAATCGGTCGAGAGCGTGAGCATCGATAGCCACGGCGTATTGAAGCGGGGGGTCAAGACGGCGCCAAGCGTGATGGTGTCGGCCTTTTCCGGCTTCAGGTTCAGGTTGCCGCCCGTCACCCCGCCTTCGGTCAACTGCACGCTGTTGAAGGTGTAGCTGTCGATGATGTTGGCGGGCACGCCCTGCGCCAGGCACAGGGTGCGGACCGTCGCGGCGGAACTGCCGGTGCGATAGGCGCTGCGGATATCGCAAGGATCGCCCTGGCCGACCGTGCCGGGGGTTCCGATCGTGGGCGACGTGACGCTGGTCGGGGAAAACAGTTCCTGGATGCTCGGCGAACGAACGGCGCGCGCGAAGCCGCCGCGAATGCGCAGGGCGCTGAACACTTCCCAATTGGCTTCGGCGCGGTAGCTGTGCACGCCGCCCGCGACGTTATAATCGGAATAGCGATAGCCAAGGCCAAGCGTCAGCTTCTTCAGCGCGGGCAGATCGGCCAGGATCGGGACCGACAGCTCGCCATAGGCTTCCTTGGCGCTGACCGAACCGCGAACCGGCGGGATCGCGGCAGTGGAGAAGGAACTGATGTCGCCCGACTGGAGCGCGGCGTCCGGCGTGAAGTCGAAGCTGTCCGAGCGATAGTCGACACCGGCGGCAAAGCGCACGTCGCCGGCGGGCAGTGTGAACAGGCTGCCCTGGATGGTGCCTTCCACGACCTTCTGCTCGCTGGTCGAACTGCGCAAGGTGTTGCGACGGATGTAGTTGGCGCAGGCCGTATTGGCTTGCGGACCAAACAGGTTCATGCCGCCGGCGCAAAGGCTGGCGCCGCCATCGGCCGCCGAAGCCAGCGACTGCAGCGCGGAGACGCTGAAGCCGTTGCTGTCGCGCTGCGTCTGGTCGCTTCTGCCATAGGACCCGTAAAGATCCCAGGTCCAGTCGCGAATCCCCAGCGCGCCGGTCGCCCCCAGGCGAACCTGGAAATTGTCGGTCGTCGTGTCGGCATAGCGGAACCCGACTTCGGCATAGCGCCGGGTCAGGCTGAAATTGGCCGTCGGATTGGGGCGCGAAGCCAGCAGCGCCTTCAGGTCGGCCGGGATGAACGGATTGGTTACGGGAACCGATACGGTTATGAACGACGGCGCGTAATGCGCCTGCGAGGTGAAGTGGGCGAAGTTGAATTCGCTGTAGACATTGATGCTGTCGCTCACGTCATAATCGACATGCGCATAGGCGCCGAGGCGCTCGTAAGGGATCGTCAGGCCGTTCACGCCGGACGAGTTGTACCGGATGCTGTTGGGGGTCGTGATCAGGTTGGGGACCCCGCCCTTGTAATTGAGCGCGTTGGTCTGGAAGCTGAAGAGCGAGCCATCGCCATTGAAGCTCAGGCCTGCCGTGCGCCCGACCTGGCCGGCGGCGACGCCATACTGGGCGAACACGCTGTCCATGGCGGCCTGCGACGGCAGGTTCGTCGCATTGGCGACATAGACGCCGGTCGAAAGGCCGGACGAAGGACGGACGATCCTGGAAAAGCCGCGCGTCGCATTTTCGACGCCGTTGCGCTTGGAGTAGCTGATCGACAATTGCGCATGGCCGCGATCATCGTTGAAGGCGCCGCCGGCGGTCAGCGAGATCTGGGTCTGGAAGCCGTCCCCGCGCGACGTGACCCCGTTCTGCAGGTCGAGCTGAATGCCCTTGAACTTGTGGTTGAGCTTGAAGTTGACCACGCCGGCAACGGCATCGGAGCCGTAAGCGGCCGATGCGCCGCCGGTGACGACTTCGACGCTCTGGATCAGGGCCGAAGGAATGTTGTTGATGTCGACGGCGCCAAGCGGCGTCGATGCCTGCAGGCGGCGCGAATCCTGAAGCACAAGCGTGCGGTTCGAACCCAGGCCGCGCAGGTCGAGCGTGGTGATGCCGCCCGTCAGGCCGTCGTTGCTGGTCGCGCCGCGTGCGGGAACGAGCTGCGGCAGGCGGTTGAGCGAATCTTCCAGCGTGACCGCGCCGGTCTGCTTGAACGATATGGGGTCCATCGTGACGATGGGGCTGGCGGATACGAGGCCGGGCTGCGCAATGCGCGATCCTGTCACGACGATGTCGGCCGGAGCGGACGCGCCCTGTTCCGCTACCGCTTCAGGCGCCTCGGTCTGCGCGAACGCGACGGAAGGAAGCCCCATATAGGCCAGGACGAGAGCGGATGCCCCGCCTATCGCAAAGTCGATTCTTCTCATATGCCACCCCTTTAGCAAGACACGATACGGCCTCCTGCAGACCAAATATGTGCGTCCGAGCCTCTGCGGGTTCCGTGGCGCACTTTGGACATATGTTTCAGGAGTAAGGCATCCGCGATAGCAAAGGCGGCATGCCCGTGTGCCGTATTTCGCTACACGGGCCGGCCGGATCGCCCTGAACCGCAGGTCAGCCCACGGTCCGTGCCTGGCGCCAGGCGGCGATGCCCAGCGCGCCATGCAGCGCCAGGGTCAGCGCCTGCGCGACAAGGAACGCGGGTTCGGTGCCGCCGGGGGCCAGCGCGTTGAGCGCCGGGATCTTCTGGAACGCCTGGACCACCAGCACGAAGACGTTGAGGTAAAGCGCCACTGTCGCGCTTGCCGCATATGTGGTTTCGGCGCGGCGCGAGGGGGCGGCGGCGTATCGCGCGCCCAGCGCGACTGCCAGCACCAGCGTCGAGACAAGGCCCGTCGCGATCGCCGGGGTCATCCCGTGAATCGGGAACAGGAAGCCCGTGACCGTGGTCAGCGTGGTCGTCGCCAGGAACACGGCGGTGAGCACCGGGCGGCGCAGTTGCCCGGCCGCATAGGCGATCATCGCCCATACCCCCGAAACGATCGCGACCAGGCTGATGATGACGTGCAATGCGGTGAATTGCACAAGCGTGAGACCGAGCATCATGGGATCCTCCTCAGGAACGGGCCGACACGCCATAGCGCGCCGCCGGGGTGGAAAGGGACAGGTGCGGGTGCAGCGCATCGCGCGCGGCGGTATAGGCGTGGTAGGCGGCCACATCGGGGAGCGAAGGGATCGTCACGCCTTCGTCCATGTCCAGCCCGGCCAGCGCCGCGTCGACCATGTCCCCGGCTTCCATTACCATGGCGGGCGGCAGGCCGGCCATGGCCGCGTCGGTCCAGATCGCGGTCCGGGTGATCCCCGGCAGCACCGCCTGGACGGTGACGCCGCGCGGGCCCAGTTGCGCGCGCAGCGCCTCGGTGAAGGCCAGGACATAGGCCTTGGTCGCCGGATAGACCGACGTGAAGCCTTCGGGCATCAGCGCGGTGACCGAGGTGAGGTTGATGATCGTCCCCGATCCCGCTTCGGCCAGCCGGGGCGCGATCGCGGCAGAGAGCCGGGTGACGGCCCGTATGTTCAGGTCGATCATGCCCGAAAGATAGTCCGGGTCGGCGTCCAGGATCGAACCTTCGTTGGCGATGCCCGCATTGTTGACGAGACCGGTGATCGCCGCATCCTCGCGCAGGCGGCGCTCGATGCGCAGCAGGTCGGCGGTGTCGGCAAGGTCGGCGGCCAGCGTCTCGACGCGGACGCCGGTTTCCGCCGCAAGCCGGCTCGCAAGCTGGGCAAGCCGGTCGGCGCGGCGGGCGACGAGCACGAGGTCATGGCCCCGGCGGGCGAGACGATCGGCATAGACGGCGCCGATGCCGTCCGAAGCGCCGGTGATGAGGAAGGTCTGGTGGGTCATGGCAAATACTCCGGGATGTGGGGCAGGTCAGGGCAGGGCAGGGCAGGTCAGGCGTGGATGAAATCGAGAAGGTCGGCGTTGAAGCGCTCGGCCTCGATCTGGGCGAGGCCGTGGCTCGACCCTTCATAGACTTTCAGCTCCGCGCCCTTGACCAGCCTGGCCGTTTGCAGCGCCGAATTGGCGAAAGGCACGATCTGGTCGTCGTCGCCGTGAAGGACGAGCGTGGGCACATCGAAGCGGGCGAGGTCGGCGTGGAACGCGCTTTCCGAAAAGGCGCGGATCGAATCGAGCTGGCCTTTCAGCCCGCCCAGCATCCCCTGGCGCCAGAATTCGCGGCGCACGCCTTCGGAAACTGCCGCGCCATCGCGGTTGTAGCCATAGAACGGCATCGTCAGGTCGAGGAAGAACTGGCTGCGATCGGCGCGCGTGCCCTGGCGGATGCCGTCGAACACCTCGATCGGCAACCCGCCGGGATTGGCCTCGGTCTTCAGCATCAGCGGCGTCACCGCGCCGACCAGCGCCACTTTGGCGATCCGCGCCGTGCCGTGGCGGCCGATATAGCGTGTGACTTCGCCCCCGCCGGTGGAATGGCCGACAAGGACGGCGTTCGACAGATCGAGCTGCGCGATCAGTTCGGCCAGATCATCGCCGTACTGGTCCATGGTGTTGCCGTTCCACACCTGATCCGACCGGCCGTGGCTGCGGCGATCATGCGCGATGGTGCGAAAGCCCTGCTCGGCGAAGAACACCATCTGCGCGTCCCAGGCATCGGCGGTCAGCGGCCAGCCGTGCGAGAAGACGATGGGCTGTGCGGCCTTGTCGCCCCAGTCCTTGTAGAAGATCCGCGTGCCGTCGCGGGTGGTGATCGTGGTCATCGTGCTGTCTCCGCGTTTTGGGTGAGAGGCCACCTTCCGGCCTGATGGAAAACGAAGTACCATGCCCGGAGCGGGGCAGGGATCGGCGCTTCCGACAAAGGCCGAGCCAAAACTGACAGAAGGGGAACGTGGCGATGAGCGGCGGCGCGAAGGCCGGCTCCGAAATCGGGCTGGTCCTCTATCCGGGGTGCCAGGTGGCGATGGTCCACGGCATTACCGACCTTTTCGGGATCGCCTCGTTCTATTCGCAAGCGAAGGGCGGCGGGGCGCTGCGCACGAGCCACTGGCAGATGGCCGGCGACGGCGCGTTCGCCCGCGCCTACGACAGCGCGCCCGGCGCCCCCGGCGAACCGGACGTGCTGATCGTGCCGGGGCGCATCGGTCCGCTGCCCGATGCCGATGAAGCCGCGCCTTACGCGCGCTGGCTGCTCGATCGGCACGCGCGCGGCACGGTGCTGGCGTCCAATTGCGGCGGCGCCTTCATCCTCGCGGCCACCGGGCTGCTTGCGGGACGCCAGGCGACGACGCATTGGTTCTTTGCCGATGACTTGCGCACGCGCTTTCCCGACGTGCGCGTCGAGGCCGACCGCATCGTGATCGACGATGGCGACCTGATGACCGCCGCCGGCCTCATGGCCTGGACCGATCTTGGCCTGCGGCTGGTCGACCGGCTGCTCGGCCCCACCGTCATGCTCGAAACCGCCAAGTTCATGCTCGTCGATCCCAGCGGGCGCGAGCAGCGACACTATTCGATGTTTTCACCGCGCCTGACGCACGGCGACGAGGCGATCCTCAAGGTGCAGCACTGGCTCCAGGCCCGCGCCGGGGCCGCGGCCACCGTGCCCGAGATGACCCGGCAGGCCGGGCTGGAAGAGCGCACGTTCCTGCGCCGCTTCAAAAGCGCCACGGGCATGAAGCCCACCGAATACGTGCAGAACCTGCGGGTCGGCAAGGCCCGCGAACTGCTGGAATTCACGCGCCGCCCGGTGGATCAGGTCGCCTGGAGCGTCGGCTACGAGGACCCGGCCGCGTTCCGCCGGGTGTTCGCGCGGATCGTGGGGCTTGCGCCGGGCGATTATCGCGCCCGATTTTCCGGCCGGCTGGAACTGGACGTCGCGGCGTAAGCGCCTGCGCAACCATCCATCAAGGCAGATTCTGGCGCACCGGGATGGCGGTCGTCGACTTGATTTCCGACAGCGTGACCGTGGACTGTATGTCGATCACCCCCGGCAGCTTCTGGACAACCTTGAAGATGAAGTTCTGATACCAGTCGAGCGATCGGGCGATGATCTTCATCAGGATATCGCGTTCGCCGAATGCGGTGTGGCATTCCATGATTTCGGGGATCAGTTCGATCTTGCGGCGAAATTCGGCGCGTTGTTCATCGCTGAGCGTCGCCATTTTCAGCGTTGCGAAGATATACAGGCTTTCGCCGAACTTCTTGCGATCCAGAACCGCGACCTGCCCGGTGATATAGCCTTCGTCGCGCAACCGCTGCAGGCGCCGCCAGCAGGGCGATTGCGAAAGGCCGACACGCTCCGCCAGTTCGGTGGTCGAAAGGCTGGCGTCCTTCTGCACCTGCTCAAGAATCTTGATATCCAGATGTGTCAGTGCGTCGCTCATCAACGCGGCTCCTTCGCATGCGGTGGTTCTTGGTGGCATAAAAAATCCCGCCAGTCGCCTGAAATTGGCTTGTTCATGTGCATTGGACGCGCCGGGTGCGATGATCCCGCACGGTGGCGCGGCCGCCCCGTGTCTTGATCGCGCTGCGTTCCGTGCGGGTGGGCGATGGAACAAGGATTATGCGCCGATCCGCGCGCAACGCGAACATTCGCATAAATTTTCCCGGCGAAGGCGCATAAGTTGGCTTAACGGGAAAATGATCGAACCATGAAACTCCGCGTGTTCATTGTGCACTTGCCGGCTGGCTCCGGCCTCGGGATCGGCGGTGCCGTGCGCGCTTGCGAAAAGGCCTGTTGATGCGTGCGGTGGCATTCCATGATGCCGGGGCGGTCGAGCGGTGGCTGGACTATCCCGGCTGCATCGCGGCGATGCGGCAGGCGATGCGCAGCGTGTCCGAAGTGGGCAAGGTGCAACCCCTGCGGCAGATCGTGGCGCTGACCGATGGCGCGCTGTTCGGCGTGATGCCCGGCGATCTGGGGGCGATCGGCACGTTCGGCGCGAAGCTGGTCAGCGTGGCCGGCGATCCGGTCCGGTCCGGCCGTTCGCGCCACCAGGGCGTGGTCGTGGCCTTCGATGCGCACACCCACGCCGTGACCTGCATCGCCGATGCCGAGGCGGTGACCACGATCCGCACCGCCTGCGCCACCGCCGCCGCCACCGATGCGCTGGCGCGCAAGGACGCGAAAGTCCTCGCCATTTTTGGCACGGGCACACAGGCGCGCGCGCATATCCGGGCGCTTTGCCTGGTCCGTCGGTTCGATCGCATCGTGCTGTGGGGGCGATCCGCCGCCAGGACGGCAGACCGGGCCGCCCAGCTTTCGGCCGAGCTTTCGGCGGACCTGGGCGTGGCGATCGAGGCCGTGGCCGATGGCCGCGATGCGGCGGGCATGGCCGATGTCATCTGCACCGTCAGCGGATCGGCCGAACCTGTCGTGCTGGGCGATTGGGTGCGCGCAGGCACGCATGTCAATCTCGTCGGCTCCAGTTTCCTCGGTCCGGTGGAGGTCGATACCGCGCTTGTCGCCGCCGCGCGCTATATCGCGGATTATCGCGCCGGCGTGCTGGCGCAGGCTTCGGAACTGGCCGCCGCGCGCGAGGCCGGCGCGGTGGACGATGCGCATGTCGTGGGCGAGATCGGCGAGGTCTTTGCGGGCACGCTCGCCGGACGCGAGGACGATCGCCAGATCACGATCTACAAATCGCTCGGCCATGTCGCACAGGATCTTGCCGCGGCGGCCTATCTGCACGCGCGGGCCACATCCGAAAGCGCCGCCGCATGAAGCCCCGTTCGCTCCTTGCCGTCCTGCCCCTGATCTGGGGCATCTGCGCGCCCGCGCTCGCCGCTTCGGTCGAGCGGCTGTCGATCGTCGCCAACAACGAGATCGTCGGCGCGATCGTCGCCGAGACCGATGGCGCGCGCACGACCGTCGACTACCGGGTGGACGACAACGGGCGCGGTCCGAAGCATCGCGAGGAACTGCGCTTCGGCCCCGATGGCATCCCGCTGTCGTGGACCGTCAAGGGCACCTCGCTGATGGGCGGCACCGTGGACGAGAGCTATGGCTGGGCGAAGGGCCGGGCGCGGTGGTCCAGCCAGGCCGATGCCGGCACGGCCAGGGCCGCCAGCGCGCCGCTCTATGTCGTCAATGATGACAGCCCTTACGCCCTGTGGGTCTCTGCGCGCGTGGCGCTGGCCCGGCCGGGGCCCAGCATCACGGTGCTGCCGGCCGGCAAGGTCACGGTGGAGCGGCTGAAGACGCTGACGATCGGCGCGGGAGACGCCGCGATCGAAGTCACCGCCTATCGCCTGATCGGCGTGCAGCTTGCGCCGGCCTATCTGCTGGTTGATGCCGAGGAACGGCCTTTCGCCATCTTCGGCCCGGCGGTCGATGGCATGACGATCCGCAGCGGGTACGAAAGCAGCGCGCCCGCGCTTGCGCGGCTTGGCACCGATCTGGAGATGGAGCGCGCGCGCGATCTCCAGCAGCGGCTCGCGCATCGCTTCGACGCGCCGCTGCGCATCCGCAACGTCCATGTCTTCGATCCGGCCAGCGGCACTCGTTCCGCGCTGTCGAGCGTTGTCGTGATGCGCGACACGATCACGCGGATCATCCCCGGCGACAGCGCGCCGCCGCCCCCCGATGAAGTGGTGATCGATGGCGAGGGCGGCACGCTCTATCCCGGGTTGCACGACATGCATTCGCACGCAACGCTGGGGTCCGGGCTGCTCCACCTTGCCGCCGGCGTCACCGCGACGCGCGACATGGGCAACGACAACGCCGTCCTGCAAGGCCTGATCGCGCGCGCGGAAGCGAACGAGGTGGCCTGGCCACGCATTTCGCCCAACGGCTTCATCGAAGGGCGCAGCCCATATTCGGCACGCAACGGCTTCGTCGCCGATACGCCCGAAATGGCGCTGGACGCGGTGCGCTGGTACGCCGATCGCGGCTATGCCGAGATCAAGATCTACAATTCCATGGACCCTGACTGGGTCCGGCCGATCGCCACCGAGGCGCACCGCCTCGGCCTGAAAGTCACCGGCCACGTGCCCGCTTTCGATACGCCCGACCGGGTGATCGAGGACGGCTATGATTCGATCGCGCACGTCAACCAGCTCATGCTGGGTTGGATCCTGAAACCGGGCGAGGACAGCCGCACGCCGCTGCGTCTCACGGCGATGGCGCGGGCGGGCGCGCTGGACCTGGCATCGGCCCCGGTCAGGTGCACTTTGGCCCTGATGAAGGCGCGCTCTGTGTCGCTAGACCCCACCTCTGTGATCCTGGAGCAGCTCATGCTCAGCCGCGCGCGGCAGGTTCCGCCAGGGCAGGAGGACTTCCTCGGGCACATGCCGATCGGCTTTCAGCGCTACCGCAAGCGCAGTTTCGTGACGGTGGCGGACGCGGCGCAGGACGCCGCCTATCGCAGCGGCTTCGCCAAAGTCCTCGAAACGATCGGCCTGCTCCACCGCGAGGGGATACGCCTGCTGCCCGGCACCGACGATGCGACCGGGTTCGCCTTGCTGCGCGAACTGGAACTCTATGTAAAGGCGGGACTTTCTCCTGCCGAAGCGCTGCGTTCGGCAACGCTGGGGGCGGAGGAATTCCTTGGCCGGGCCGATCGTCTGGGCACGGTCGAACGCGGCAAGCTGGCCGATCTCGTGCTGGTGCCGGGCGATCCGACGCAGGACATTTCGGCAATCCGCCGCCCGCGCATGGTGGTGCGCGGCGGGGTCGTCTATTTCCCGGCCGAAATCCACGCGGCCCTGGGTATCCAGCCGTTCACCACGCCCCCGCCGATACGGCCGGCGGCGAAAGTGGCCGAACGAACGACAACCCCCGTCGCGGCGGGCTTTGGCCAGGATGGGCACGATCATGAGCATTGAACCCCAGCCAACGCCGAAGGTCACGACCTTGCGCAAGAGCGTCGGCCTGCTCGGCGTCGTGACCTTCGGCGCGGGCACCGCGATCGGGGTGTCGATCTTCTCGATCCTCCAGCCGACCGCCGAAGTGGCGGGATCGGGACTGCTGGCGGCGATGGGCATCGCCGCGCTGCCGATGCTGGTCTTCGCCGTGGCCTATGCTTATCTCGGTTCGGCGCTGCCGGTGTCGGGTGCATCGTATGAATGGCCCAGCCGCTTCATCCACCCGGGCGTCGGCTTCATGATCGCGTGGCTGCGGATCATCGCCAACGTCGGGGCGCTGACGATCCTGTCGCAAGTCATGCTGGGCTATCTCGGCATGGTCGTGGCGATCCCGCTGAAGCCGGCCATGGCCGTGGCGATCACCGCGATATTCGCGCTGAACTACGTGGGCGTTTCGATCGCGGCGCGCATGCAATCGTGGTTGATGGGGCTGCTGCTGATCGCGCTGGCGATTTTCGTCGCGGCGGGGCTGCCGCTGCTGGACCCGGCGCTGGTCGGCACTCGTCTGGCTGCGCCGCCGCTGGCCATCCTGGCGGCGGTGCCGCTGATGATCAGCCTGTTCATGGGCATCGAATCCGCGGTGGAAATCGGCGAGGAAGTGCGCGACGCCAGCCGCAACATCCCGCTGGGCATCGCGCTGGCGATCGGCCTGACGGTGGTGGTCTACGGCCTTGTCGCGGTGACCGCGCTGGGCCTGGTCGGCCCCGGTGTCCTCGGGGCCAGCAAGGCGCCGCTGCTGAGCGCCGCCAACGCGGCACTGGGCGATCTTGCCGTGCCGCTGATCGTCAGCGCCGCCTGCCTGTCGATATCCAAATCGATGAACGCTTCGGCACTGATGTTCTCGCGCAGCCTTTTCGCGATGGCGCGCGGCGGGGCGCTGCCGCGCTGGCTGGACGCGATCCACCCGCGCTTCGGCACGCCGCACCGGGCCATCGTCCTTGCCTACTTTTGTGCGATGATGGGGCTGATGCTGCCGCCCAGCCTGGTTTTCCTGCTGCTCGCGGTCAATGTCCCGACCATGATGAAATACATGGCCTGCTCCTATTCGGCGACGGTCGTGGCGCGCAAGCATCCCGAAATCCACGCGCGGGCGCGCGTGCGGATCGCGCCACGCACGGTGGTCGTGGTCGGCTATGCGGGCGTGGTCTGCGCGCTGATCATGGCCCTGCTGGGGATCGAGGCCGATCCGCGCCCTTATGCGCTGATCGGGGCCTGGTTCGTGATCGGGCTGGTCTACTGGTTCGCGAAGCAGCGGTACGATGCGCGGTGAAAACCAACGCGGTCGGCCCCGCTGGCCGATCAAATTATGCGGAAACAAGGTGCTGAACAGGCAGATAGAATAATTCGTGCGGGTTGCCGGCCTTAAAATGCGGGCCTGTCCGGGATGTGTGAAAGCCGGCGGAAGAATGCCGGTAGAATATGGATGCCAAGACGATGATGCACGACGGCAGTTACGCCCAGTGGGTTCGCCAGGCAGTCGCCATGGCGCGCGCGCGCGACGGCGATGTCGTGAGCCTTTTCGAAAGCTCGGTTCCCGAACCGCGCGAACTGCTTCGCCAGGCCGTGCTCCAGACGGCGGACCCGGAATTCTCGCGCTACTATGTCAGCGCTTTCGCCGGCGGCAATCCGTTCGTGCGCGAGATGCTGGCCGCGCAGTACGGGGTAACGCACGACGAAGTGCTGTGCACCACCGGGGCGACCGGGGGGCTGGCGCTGATCTATCGGGCCATGCTGTCGCCGGGCGACCATGTGCTGGTCGAGACTCCGGGCTTCGACTTGTTCACCTGCCTGGGCGAAGTCCAGGGTGTGGCGGTCGACACTTTCGCGCGCAAGGGTGAGCGTTTTTCCATCGATGTCGCCGAAGTCGAGGCACGGTTGCGTCCCGAGACGCGCGTTGTGGTCATCTCGAACCTGCACAATCCCTCGGGAATGCCTGTCGATCACGCCGATATGGTGGCGCTGGCCGCGCTGGCCGAACGGCGTGGATTCCTGCTGGTGGTGGACGAGGTCTATGCGGATTATACCAGCAAGGCGGTGCGCCCTTGCGCCGCCGCAGCGCTGTCGCCGGCGGTGATCAGCCTGTCGAGCCTGACCAAGATTTACGGGCTGGGCGCGCTGCGCTGCGGCTGGATCATCGGCGCGCGCGATGTCGTCGCTTCGATCCGCCGGATCAGCGAAAGCGTGGAGTTCGGCATCTCCACGCTGTCGCACGCCGTTGCCGCGCAGGTCATGGCGCAGCGCGCGTTGTTCGACGCGCATTCGCGAGGGTATGTCGAGCGCTGCCGCCCGGTTTTCGATGCCTGGTTCACGCGCCTGGCCGCCGAAGGCCTGGTGGGCGGCGTCCTGCCCGACGATGGTTGCATCTGCTTCCCGTCGCTTCCCGGAATCGCCGACACGCGCGCGTTTTCGCGTTGGCTGATCGTGCGGTCGGGGGTGCTGGTGGCCCCGGGCGAATATTTCGGTGCGCCGGGGCGGGTGCGGATCGGTTTCTGCCTGGACCGTGACCGACTGGACGCAGGGCTTGCCGCGCTTGAGGACGGATTGCGCCACTATGTTGGGGGCGACGCGCCAGACGAGGAAAATTTTCCTTCCGATGGCGAGTTTCGCAAAAGTTTATGCGCGCAGCAGAGCGCGGACGGCAAATCAAAATAACTCTGGCGCGGCGTTCCGATTATAAATTCGAAGGTGCCCTCGCAAAGGGCACGCCCCGGGCAGGGGGCGCCAAACGGGCCGCTTCGGGCGCAACGGGAACAAGCATCGACATCGCGCGCGCCGGTTCGGCGTAGCGCGGGCGAAACACGATCAGTGGAGGTCATCAAGATGAACGGGATCAAGCAGGTCATGGCATGCTCGGCGGCGATGGCCGCGCTGGCGGCGGCAATGCCCGCAATGGCGCAGGCCGCGCCGGCCGAAGAGCAGACGGGATCGGAAATCGTGGTCACGGCGCAGAAGCGCAACGAGCGGCTGATCGACGTGCCGGTGGCGATCAGCGCCGTTTCGTCGGAAACGCTGACGACGCAGAACATGAATCGCCTTTCCGACTACTACAACCGCATTCCCGGGCTCCAGTATGCCGGTCAGCGCGTTTCGGCGATTTCGCTGCGCGGCGTGACCACCGGCGGCGCCACCGGTCCCACCGTCGCGCTGCTGGTTGATGACGTGCAGTTCGGCGGCACCACCGCGACCGGGCAGCCGCCGCTTCCCGATTTCGATGCCAGCGCGATCGATCGTGTCGAAGTGCTGCGCGGTCCGCAGGGCACGCTCTATGGCGCGGCAAGCCTGGGCGGGCTGATCAAGTACGTGCTCAAGGAACCCAGCACCGAGAAGTTTTCGGGCCGCGCCGAACTGGGCGCGACCGCAGCTTCGCACGGTGATACCGGTTATTCGCTGCGTGGTTCGGTCAACATCCCGGTGTCCGACTGGCTGGCGGTAAGCGGTAGCGGCTTCAAGCGCGAGGATGCGCCCTATCTCGACAATGCGCGCACCGCCAAGAAGGATACTAACACCCGCGATGTCTGGGGCTTCCGCGCTGCGGCGCTGGTCAAGCCGACCGACAACTTGCGCCTGGTCTTCTCGGCGCTGCACCAGAAGACCGACGCGATCAACAGCGACCTTGCGGTTGTGGCGGGCGGCGTGCGCATCTGCGCGGCCTGCATCACCGACAACACCGCGCCCACCACGTTCGATCCGGTCGATGGCGATCTCACGATCAACTCGCTCGATTCGGTCAACATCGCCAAGTTCAAGCTCTACACGGCGCGCGCCGACCTTGACCTGGGCAATGCGGCGATCACCTCGATCAGCGCCTGGAGCCGGGCGGACAACGTCATCACCAGCGACGTAAGCGCGGTGTTCGGCGGCCTGCTTCGCGCTCGCTATGGGCTTGCCACGCGGCCCAACGTGCAGATCGCGAACGCGGACAAGACCCACAAGTTCTCGCAGGAACTGCGCATCGCGGGCGATACGCCAGCGTTCAGTTGGCTGGTCGGCGGGTTCTATACCATCGAACATGCCTCCACCGACCAGACCCTGATCATGAGCGGCAGTGGCACGGGCTTGCCCTACATCGGCACCGGCCCCGGCAGCTACCGCGAATATGCGGGCTTTGCCGACCTTACGTGGCACGTCACCGAAAAGTTCGATGTGCAGTTCGGCGGCCGTTACGCGCACAACAAGCAGAAGAACTTCAGCAACCTGATCCTGGCGCCGGAAGTCGAGGGCGTCTTTGGCGTGACCGGGACGACCCCGGGCCGTTCCAGCGACAGCGCCTTCACCTGGCTGGTTTCACCCACCTATCACTTCACGCCGGATATCATGGCCTATCTGCGCGTCGCCAGCGGCTATCGGCCCGGCGGCCCGAACATCGGATCGCCTCCGGGCGCGCCGAGCTCGTTCGGTTCGGACCGCGTGATCAACTATGAGTTGGGCTTCAAGGGCAAGGTGGTTCCCGACTTCCTGACCATCGATGCCTCGCTGTTCCAGATCGACTGGAAGGACATCCAGCTCCAGGGCGCTGATCCGATCACCTCGCTGACCTTCGTGGACAATGGTGGCAAGGCCCGCAGCCGCGGGCTGGAATTCTCGGCGAACATCACGCCGTGGGCCGGCATGTCGATCGACGCCAATATCGCGTTCACCGATGCCACGATCACGCAGGACATCCTGGACCTTCAGGGCGGCACGGGATTCCGGGGCGTGCCGGGCGATCGGCTGCCGTTCTCGGCCAAGGTCGCGGGCAGCATCTCGGCGCAGCAGAATTTCCCCATCAATCCCGATCTTGATGGCAATATCGGCTTTTCGCTGATCTACCTTGGTGATCGTCCCGGCCAATTCCAGACGAATTCGGACGATGCCACGCGCCCCCGCATCCTGATGCCCGGCTACACCGTGTTCGATCTGCGCGCGGGCCTGGTCTACGATCGGGACTGGACCTTGGGGCTTTACGTCCGCAACCTGTTCGACAAGCGCGGCGTTTCGATCGCGGACAACCGCAACGGCACGACCACGCCGACCGCGCTGTTCATCCAGCCGCGCATCTTCGGTGTCTCGTTCGCGCGGACGTTCTAAACCATGCTGCCGCCCCGGCTCGCAAGCGGGCAGGGACCGGCACGGGACGTATCGGGAAGGCGTGCGGAACGGTGTTTCGCGCGCCTTTTTCATCGGCGCACGGTAACATGGGGTGCATGATGAACAGCACGACGGGTCTTGTGGCGATCATCGCCCTGGTGGCGCTGTCCGGCGTGCCTGGCGCTGCGGCGGCGAAAGCGGCGGAACCGCGCCCTGCGATCACCGTGACGGTCGCCCCCATCGCCGCGCGCGCCGGGCCAGACCGGATCGGCCGCGTTGCCGTGACGCTGCGGTTCGATGGGATCTCGTCCGCGCGGGGTACGCCGCTGTTGCGCCTGCCATTGGTCACCAGCAATGTGGATACGGTCGCCACGGTGCTGTCCGGGCTTGCGGCCCGCGATGCCATCGGGCCGCTTTCGCTGACAGCCCGCGACATCGACTTGCCCGAAACCGGAATGCGCGATGCCACCGGGGGCGGGCCTTCGCGCGAATGGATCGCCGACCGGGCGGTGCGCGGGCCGGTGACCGTGCGCTATTCGGTTCCCGCCGAAGCGACGCTGCCGCCGCGTGGCCCTGCGCCGCCGTTCGCGTTCAGCGCCGATGGCGGCGGCGTTTCGGCGGCGGGCCACATGTTCCTGCTGCTTCCGCCCGGCGATGCGCGCTATCGCACCACGTTCGACTGGGACCTGTCGCGCGCACCGGCCGGCAGCCGGGGGGTAAGCTCGCTGGGCGAAGGCCGCAGAGCCTCGTCCGAGCCGCTTGACGGTGCGCAGTTGCGCATGTCGTTCTTCATGGCCGGCAGGATCGGCACCTGGCCGGGCAAAGTGCCCGATGCCGGCTTCTTCGGCGCCTGGCAGGGCAAGCCGTGTTTCGACGCAGGCGAACTCCTCGGCTGGACCGGCGATCTCCACGCCCGCTATGCGCGCTTCTTCGGGCGGCACGATGCGCAGCCTTATGGCGTGTTCCTGCGCCATAATCCCGTCAACGCTGGCGGCGGCGTCGGGCTGCATCATGCTTTCGTGACCACGTTCGGCAAGGATAGCTGCGAAGACCTCGACAAGATCCGCATCACGCTGGCGCACGAGATGTTTCACACCTTCCAGCCCTTCATCACCGAGCCGGGCGGTCTGGAATCCTCTTGGTTCGGTGAGGGGCTGGCGACCTTCTCTCAGGCGCGCCTGCCGTTCCGCTTCGGGTTGCTGACACCAGCGCAGTATATCAACGACGTCAACTGGACCGCAGCCCGCTATTACACCAGCGTGATGGCGCGGGTGCCCAACAGCGAGGTGCCGCGTCGCTTCTGGGCCGATACCCGCATCCGCACGCTGCCCTATGATCGCGGCATGCTTTATTTCGCCGCGCTTGATGATGAACTGCGCAAGGCATCGGCGGGCAAGCGATCGCTGGACGATCTGGTCATGGCGATGCTGGCGCTCGAGGCATCGGGCAAGCGCACGCGCAATGCCGATTGGGAAACGCTGCTTGAGCAGCATCTGGGCGATGCGGCGGTGGCTCGCTTCCGGGGCTTCCTGGCCGGTGACATGCCGCTGCCGGCGTCCGATGCCTTCGGGCCATGCTTCCGCCGGGTGGCCAGGCCGCTGCGCCGCTACGAACTGGGTTTCCAGCCCGATGTCCTGGCGCAGCCGAGGCGCGTGGTGAGTGGACTGGTCGCCGGATCGGCCGCCGCGCTTGCCGGCTTGCGCGATGGCGACGAGATCGTCGATCCGGTGCCGCAGGACGCGATCCAGGGCGATCAGGCCCGGCGGATCACGTTGCGCATCCGGCGCGGCGACGGGATATTCACGATTGCCTACCTGCCGCGCGGCGAAACCGTCGATGCCTGGCAGTGGGAACGGGTTCCAGGCACCGACGACGCGGCCTGCCGGTTCTGACCCCGCGTCAAACCGGCAGCGCGGTGGTGTACTTGGTCTGCGAAAGCGCGAAGTGCGACGATGCGCCGCCGACCGAGGGGTGGTCGAGCAGCACGCGCATCAGGAACAGTTCGTAATCGGCCACGTCCGCCACGACGATGCGCAGCAGGTAATCCCATTCGCCCGACATCGAATAGCATTCCACGATCTCGCGCCGTTCGCGCACGAAATCCTCGAAGGCGTTGCGAACCTCACGCGTGTGGCTGCGCACCCGCAGGTTGCACAGCACGTTGACGCTGCGGCCCAGCGCCTGAGGATTAAGCAATCGCACGGTCGGGCCAAGCACGCCCGCCGCTTCGAGGATCTTCACGCGTCGCCAGCATGAGGCGGCTGAACTGCCGACCCGTTCGGCGAGTTCGGCATTGCTCAGCGAGGCGTCGGTCTGAAGGTGATCGAGGATCTTGCGATCGATCGCATCGAGTTCGCTCATAAATTTCACCATATCCGATATTATGAAATGCAGATTTCACATTATCGCGAAATCATTGAGAAATTGGAAGGACTTTTGCGGCCATTCGTGGGATTATCGCCCATGGCTTCTATCCATACAGACCCTCCTGCCGGCGCAGCGCCGGACTGGACCGTTCCGCAAGACTGGGACTGCTATAGCCCGGCCGAACATGCGGTGTGGGACCGCCTCTTCGCGCGGCAGGCCCGGATGCTGCAGGGCCGCGTGGCGCCCGAATTCCTGGCCGGCCTCGATATCCTGCGCATGGAGCGCCCCGGCATCCCGAATTTCGAGGAGCTTTCGGAGCGGCTCATGCGCGCGACGGGCTGGCAGGTCGTGGCCGTTCCCGGCCTTGTCTCCGATCGATTGTTCTTCGAGCATCTGGCCAACCGCCGCTTCGTGGCGGGCCGCTTCATCCGTTCGGTTGGGCAGATCGACTATTTGCAGGAACCGGACGTCTTCCATGACGTGTTCGGCCATGTCCCGTTGCTGGCCAACCCGATCTTCGCGGATTACATGCAGGCCTATGGCGAAGGTGGGGTGCGTGCCGATGGCCTGGGCGCGATCGACCGGCTGGCGCGGCTTTACTGGTATACGGTGGAATTCGGCCTCATCCGCCAAGGCGACGATCTGAAGCTCTATGGATCGGGCATCGTCTCGTCCCATGGGGAATCGCTTTTCGCGCTGGATGATCCTTCGCCCAATCGGCTGGGCTTCGATTTGCGCCGGCTGATGCGCACGCCCTACCGGATCGATGATTACCAGCAGACCTACTTCGTCATCGACAGTTTCGAAGACTTGCTGCGCCAAACGGTCGAAACCGATTTCGCCCCGCTCTATGCCGAACTCGACGGTGAACCCGATATCGCGATCGATGCGATCCTCCCGTCCGACCATGTCTTCACCCGCGGCACCCAGGCATATGCGCTGGGTCGGCGCGCCTCTTGACCCGGAGAAACCAGCGATGCCTCACGACCCCGCCAATCCCCTTGGCCTCAACGGCTTCGAATTCGTCGAGTTCACTTCGCCCGATCCGGCGGCGATGGCCGCGCAATTCGAACAGTTCGGCTTCGTTGCCAGCCATCGGCACCCGACCAAGAACATCACCCGCTACAAGCAGGGACGGATCAACCTGATGCTCAACCGCGACGCCGATGGCCGCGTCGCGGCGTTTCGCGGCGAACACGGCGCCTCGGCCAGCGCGATGGCCTTTCGCGTGGCCGATCCCGAGGCGGCGATGCGCTGGGCGCTGGATCATGGCGCGAAGCCGACCGTCGAGGACGATACCGTGATCCAGGGCGTCGGTGGTTCCTATCTCTATTTCGTCAAGGACGGCGAGGACCTCTATGCCGACTGGGCGGAACTGCCGGGCTGGCGCGAGGCGGAAGCCAGCAACAGCGTCGGGCTGGATATGCTCGATCATCTGACGCACAATGTCCGCCGTGGCCAGATGCGGGTGTGGTCGGAATTCTATCGTACGCTGTTCAATTTCGATGAGCAGAAGTATTTCGATATCAAGGGCCAGGCCACCGGCCTGTTCAGCCAGGCGATGATCGCGCCCGACCGCGCGATCCGCATTCCGCTGAACGAAAGCCAGGACGACACGAGCCAGATCGAAGAGTTCATCCGCGAATATAACGGCGAAGGCATCCAGCACCTGGCGCTGACCACCGGCAACATCTACGAAACGGTCGAGAAGCTGCGCGCGCGCGGCGTGCGGCTTCAGGATACGATCGAAACCTATTACGAACTGGTGGATGGCCGCTTGCCCGGCCATGGCGAGGATCTGGAGCGGCTGAGGAAGAACCGCATCCTGATCGACGGCAACGTCGAGACGGGTGAGGGCATCCTCCTGCAGATTTTCACCGAGCCGATGTTCGGCCCGATCTTCTTCGAAATCATCCAGCGCAAGGGCAACGAAGGCTTTGGCAACGGTAATTTCCAGGCGCTGTTCGAAAGCATCGAACTGGAACAGATCCGTCGCGGCGTGATTTCAGTGGAGGAGTGACGTCGATGTCTGGGGATGTCTCGGCAACGGCGCCAGGGTGGCAGGGACAGGGCGATCGCGCGCTGCTGACCGGCTTTGGAAATCATCACGCCAGCGAAGCGGTAGAAGGGGCGCTGCCCGTGGGCCGCAATTCGCCGCAGCGCGTGGCTTATGGTCTCTATGCCGAGCAGATCTCGGGCACGGCGTTCACCGCGCCGCGGCACGAGAACCGGCGTAGCTGGCTCTACCGGATGCGCCCGGCGGCATCGCACCCGCCGTTCACGCCATTCGCCGGCGGCACGCTGATCGCCGCCGGGCCGCTTGCCGATGAGCCAGTGTCGCCCAACCGGCTGCGCTGGGATCCGCTTGCCCTGCCAACCGGCGGGACGACCGACTTTATCGATGGGCTGATCACTTACGCGACCAACGGCGATGCGGCGATCGGGCAGGGCCTGACGATTCACCTCTATGCGGCGGACCGATCGATGATGGATCGCGCGTTCGTCTCGGCGGACGGGGAATTGCTTTTCGTGCCGCAGCAGGGCGCTGTCCGCCTCGTTACCGAAATGGGTGTGCTCGATGTCGAACCGCTCCAGATCGCGATCGTGCCGCGCGGCGTGCGCTTTCGCGTGGAGCTGCCCGCCGGCTCCGTGCGCGGCTATCTATGCGAGAACCACGGCGCGCTGCTGCGGCTGCCCGAGCTGGGGCCGATCGGATCGAACGGCCTGGCCAACGCGCGCGATTTCGAAGTGCCCCATGCCGGGTTCGAGGACGTCGATCGGCCGTGCACGATCGTCCAGAAGTTCATGGGGCGCCTTCACGCGACGACGATCGATCACAGCCCCTTCGATGTGGTGGCCTGGCACGGCAATCTTGCGCCGGTGCGCTATGACTTGCGCCGTTTCAACGCGATCAACACGGTCAGCTTCGATCACCCCGATCCTTCGATCTTCACCGTCCTGACATCGCCCAGCGACACGGCGGGTGTGGCGAATCTCGATTTCGTGATCTTCCCGCCGCGCTGGATGGTGGCCGAAGACACATTTCGTCCGCCCTGGTTCCACCGCAACGTGATGAGCGAGTTCATGGGGCTGATCGCCGGCGAGTACGATGCCAAGGCCGGCGGTTTTGTGCCCGGCGGGGCGAGCCTGCACAACGCCATGTCGGGTCACGGGCCGGATGTCGCCAGCTATGAGGCCGCGATCCGCGCCGATCTGCGCCCGCACCGCATGGCCGACACGATGGCCTTCATGTTCGAGAGCCGATATGTGTTGCGTCCCACGCGCTGGGCGATGAACACGCCGCTGCTGCAAGCCGGCTATGACGCCTGCTGGGACGGTTTCCGCAAGGCGCAACTTCCCATGACCGAAGGGACCGCGCGATGAACTGGTGGCAAACTGACGAGACGCACGATCCCGCTCGGACGAGCTGGGTCGAGAGCGCGCAGGGACACATCGATTTCCCGATCCAGAACCTGCCCTTCGGTGTCTTCTCGCCCGCGGGCAAGGCGCCGCGCATCGGCGTGGCGATCGGCGATGCCATCCTCGATCTTGCCACCTGCGCCCGACTTGGACTGCTGGCGCCATCGGTTGCCGCCGCTTGCGGCGAACCGCATCTCAACGCTGTCATGGCGCTGTCGGTGGCCGATCGCGGGAACTTGCGCAGGACGATCAGCGATCTGCTGTCGCGGCCGGCTTTCCATGACAGCCTGGCCGGCGCCATCCATCCTGCGACGGACTGCGCGATGCATCTGCCCGCGCGCATCGGCGATTACACCGATTTCTATGTCGGCATCCATCATGCCAACAACATCGGGCGGGTGTTCCGCCCCGACAATCCGCTTTTGCCGAACTACAAATATGTGCCGATCGGATACCACGGCCGTGCGTCTTCGATCCGGCCATCGGGCGTGCCGGTGGTGCGGCCGCGTGGCCAGCGCAAGCTGCCCGATGCCGAAGCGCCGGTTTTCGCGCCGACCGCGCGGCTGGACTATGAACTGGAACTGGGCGTCTGGATCGGCACCGGCAACGACCTTGGCACACCGGTGCCGATCGCGCAGGCCGCCGATCACATCGCCGGCTTCTGCCTGCTCAACGACTGGTCTGCGCGCGATTTCCAGGCCTGGGAATACCAGCCGCTTGGCCCGTTCCTTGCCAAGAACTTCCATTCGACCATTTCGCCCTGGGTGGTGACGCCAGAGGCGCTCGCGCCGTTCCGCATCGCGCAAGCCCCGCGGCCCGAAGGCGATCCCGCGCCGCTGGACCATCTTGCCGCTGCCGAAGACCAGGCGCACGGCGCGCTTGCGATCGGGCTGGAGGTTTTCCTCAGTTCCGCGAAAATGCGTTCGGCGGGGATGGAGCCACATCGGCTGAGCGCAGGTCCGGCCGCGAACATGTACTGGACAGTGAACCAGATGGTCACGCACCACGCTTCGAACGGCTGCAACCTCCAGCCCGGCGATCTGCTCGGCACCGGGACGATATCAGCGCCGACGCGCGACGGCTTCGGCAGCCTGATGGAACTGACCGAGGCCGGCAATCGTCCGCTCGCGCTGCCGTCCGGCGAGACGCGGGGCTTTCTGGAAGACGGTGACGAAGTGTCTTTGCGTGCGACGGCGGCGGCGCCCGGCCGCATCTCGATCGGTTTCGGCGAATGCCGCGCAACGGTCCTGCCGCCCCGATGAGCATGGTGGTCCTTCACGACTACTGGCGCTCAAGCGCGTCCTATCGGGTGCGTATCGCGCTGGCGCTGAAGGGCGTTGCCTATGACCAGGTCGAGCACGACCTGCGCACCGGCGCGCAGCGCCAGCCAGATTATCTCGCGCTGGCGCCGCACGGCCTTGTCCCCGCGCTGGAGGTGGACGGGATGGTGCTGATCGAAAGCCCGGCGATCCTTGAATGGATCGAGGCGCGCTGGCCACGGCCGCCGCTGCTGCCCGCCGATCCGTTCGAGGCGGCCACGGTCCGCGCGATGGCGGCCTTGATCGCGTGCGACATCCACCCGATCGCCAACTTGCGGGTGCTGGACCGCCTGCGCGGCGAATTCGGCGCATCCGACGCGCAAGTGCGCGATTGGATCGTCCATTGGATAACGCAAGGCTTCGCGGCACTTGAACCCCTGATCGCCCGGCACGGCGGCCTCTTCGCCTTTGGCGATGCGCCGACGCTGGCCGACTGCTATCTGGTGCCGCAGGTCTATAATGCAGAGCGGTTCGGCGTCGATCTGGTCGCCCACCCGCGATTGCGCACTGTCGCCGCAGCGGCAGCCACGCTGCCGGCCTTCGCGCGTGCGCACCCGCAAGCGCAACCGGGCGCGGCTGCCTGACCTCGGCTTTTGCTGGGCGGCTATCGCAAGCATATCGTAACACGCGAGGAATTTGTCCTTCACCCGCCCCTTTTGACGCTATCGTCGATACCATTTCGGTTTCGCACGAACTCTATCCCTATGTCAGCGTGCTCGATAACGAAGGATCGCTCGTGATCGTCGGCGCGCGGCGTTCAGCGGGGTGCCAGTCCCGCGATGAGCAGTTCGGCGATGCGGCGGGACATGTCTTGCGGGCCGATTTCGCCGTCCGGGTCGTACCAGCGGGCAGGCCACTGGACGGCGCCGGCCAGCGTGAAGGCCATGATCTTGGGATCGGTCGGCGCGATGGAGCCATCGGCGATGCCTTCCTGGATCAGTGTGCGCAAGGCCGTGTCGACCTGGCGTTTCATGGCGCGCAGTTTGCGCCCGCCTTTGGGCGACAGCGTTTCGTCGCCCGATAGAATCACGCATCGTCCAAAGTCATCCATGATGACTTCGGCATAGCGGCACAGGAACCGGCGCAGGCGCTCCAGCCCGGTGCCGCTTTCCCCTTTCACCTCGTCGGCGGCCGTGAACAACTGGTCGAGGCCGATGGTCAGGCATTCGACCAGCACCTGCTCCTTGTTGCCCAGATAGTGATAGATCGTCGGCTTCGACACGCCCAGGCTGGCGGCGACATCATCGAGCGAGGTGGCGTGGAAACCGCGCCGATTGAACATCTGCACGGCGGTGCGCAGCAGCGCCGCGCGCTTGGCCTCGCGCTCTTCCTGCTTTTGGAGCGCGGTTCGGAAGGGAGATTGCACGTGTTCCGCCACTGGCCTTTTGCCTGCCTTTTCGGGATATTTGCTTGCGTTGACAGTAAACCAGCCGGAATGCAATATACTCATCAGTATATAACTGTCTGGGGGTTTTGTGATTCTTTCGGAGACGCCGGCAGCGATCGGGGATGCGGATAGCGGCCAGGTGAAAGGCGGCGGATCGGCGCGCGGGGGCGAGATCGCCGGCGGCGCTGGCCTGCGAAGCCGTGGGAGCATCCGATGACCGAACCAGCCATTCTCCTCGATATCGCCGACGACATAGCGACGATTACGCTCAACCGTCCCGATGCCGGCAACGCGATCAACCTGGCGTTCGTAAACGACCTGCTTGCGGCGGCGACGCGCGTTGCCGGCGATGCTTCGATCCGCTGCGTCGTGCTGATGGCGCGGGGGCGGTTCTTCAGCGTCGGCGGCGATCTGGACGAATTCGCGGCGGCGGGGGAAGGCGTATCGTCGTTTCTGGCCGATATTGCGGGAACGCTGCATCGCGCGATCGCCTGCCTGATGCGCATGGAAAAGCCGCTGCTGGTGCTGGTCAATGGCCCGGCCGCCGGCGCGGGGTTGAGCCTTGCGATCATGGGCGATGTCGTGCTTGCGGCGCGCGAGGCCGGTTTCGCGGCCGGCTATGGCCGGGTCGGGCTAAGCCCCGATGGCGGCATGTCGTGGATGCTGCCGCGCCTGGCCGGATTGCGGCTGGCGCAGGACATGATCATCGCCAACCGCCGGCTGACCGCCGACGAGGCGCAGGCCCACGGTTTGGTCACGTGCGTGGTCGACGACCTGGCCGCCGAAGGGCAGCGCCGCGCTGCCGAGCTGGCCGCCGGCGCAACCGGCGCAATGGGCGCGGCCCGCATGCTCTTGCTGGAAAGTGCGGGCGGCGGGTTCGAGGCGCACCTCGATCTTGAGATGCGCACCATTGCCGCGTGCGCAGGAAGCCCGGCAGGCCACGAAGGCGTAGCGGCGTTCCTCGCCAAGCGGAAACCCGATTTCAAAGGAGCAGGATAACCATGGCCGAAGCCCGTATTGGAGAGGCGCTCTGATGGCGATCAGGACCCGGATAACGGACCTCCTGGGGATCGAGCGCCCGATCGTCCAGGGCGGGATGATGTGGGTGGGCCGCGCCGAACTGGCCAGCGCGGTTTCCAACGCCGGGGGCCTTGGCTTGCTGACCGCGCTGACCCAGCCCACGCCGGACGACTTGCGGCGCGAGATCGACCGGTGCCGGGCGTTGACCGACAAGCCGTTCGGCGTGAACCTGACGATCCTGCCGTCGGTCACCCCGCCGCCCTATGCCGAATATCGCAAGGCGATCATCGAAAGCGGCGTGACGATCGTGGAAACGGCCGGCCACAAGCCGCAGGAACACGTCGAGGAGTTCAAGGCGCACGGCGTCAAGGTGCTGCACAAGTGCACGGCCGTTCGCCACGCCCTTTCGGCGGAACGGATCGGCGTCGATGCCATCTCTATCGATGGCTTCGAATGCGCCGGCCATCCCGGAGAGGACGATATTCCGGGCCTCATCCTCATCCCGGCGGCGGCCGACAAGCTGAAGATCCCGATGATCGCCAGCGGCGGCTTCGGCGATGGGCGCGGACTGGCGGCGGCGCTGGCGCTGGGGGCCGACGGGATCAACATGGGAACCCGCTTCTGCGCCACGGTAGAGGCGCCGATCCACGAGAACGTGAAGCGCTTCCTGGTTGCCAACGACGAGCGCGCCACGAACCTGATCTTTCGCAAGTTCCACAACACCGGCCGTGTCGCCGCCAACAGCGTATCCGACCGGGTGGTGGAAATTTCCAATCGCGAGGGCGCGGTGTTCGAAGATATCCGTCCGCTGGTGTCGGGCGCGAAGGGGCGGCTGGCGCTGGAAACCGGCGATCTCGATGCGGGTCTGGTCTGGGCGGGCCAGGTGCAGGGCCTGATCCACGATATTCCGACCTGCCGGGACCTGCTTGATCGCATCGTCGGCGATGCCGAAGCGATCATCCGCAATCGCCTTTCATCGTTCCTGCGCGATTGAGGAACCGCAACGACTTGTCGATTAATCGGCGTCAGACACCGGCTGACGATGGGTTGCCGAAAACGGGAACTGCGCTAGTATTTCGCGATGGAGAGCATGGATCAGGAGAGTGGGCGGCCCAAGGCGCTGCGCAAGGGCAATCGTCGCGACGAGATCATCGAAGTCGCGACCCGGTGCTTCCTGGATCAGGGCTATTCAGGAACCACCATGTCCGCCATTTTCGAGCATGTGGGCGGTTCGCGATCCACGCTCTACGGCCATTTCCCGTCGAAGGAACTGTTGTTCGCGGATGTGCTGAAGTTCGCCTTGCGTGACTATCGGGCCGATTTCCAACTCGTCTTGCGCGCCTCGAACGACCCCCGCCGCACGCTGACGGATTTCTGCCAGCGCTTCATCGAACGGCTCGTCGCGCCCGAAGGCATCGCGCTGCAGCGGCTGATCATCGATGCGACGCGGCACTTCGCCCATGTCGGCACGGTGTTCTTCGAGGAAGGGCCGATGGTCACGCACAAGTTGCTCATGGACTATTTTGTCGAGCAGAACGCGGCCGGCACCCTGGCTTGCGAAGACCCCGGCGAGGCCGCGCGCCTGCTGACCAGCCTGTGCACGGGCGGCCTGGCCGCGCGCGTGCTGTGGGATGTGGAGCAGGTCACGCCGCAGGCCGTGAAATCGGATGTGGACCAGTTCGTGGGCATGTTCCTGCGCTTTTACGGCAGGCCGGCGGCCGGGGGCCTGGCGCCAGCCACTGCATCCCCGGTAGCCCTTGCGAAGTGACGGGCGGGCGCATCGCGCCGCCTTGCGTCACAAGTCGATTTCCAGTTCGGGCGTCAGCGCGCGCGAACAGCACGTGACGATGGTCTTGTTGCTCTCGCGCTCCTGGCGGCTCAGGAAGCTGTCGCGATGATCGGCTACCCCCGAAACGATGCCGAGTTCGCATGATCCGCAAACGCCTTCGCGGCAGGCCCAGGAAATCTCGATGCCATGGGCCTCCAGCGCTTCCAGGATCGTCTGTTCGGCCGCGACCGGAATGCTGATGCCGCGCTTGCTCAGCCGCAGCGTAAAGCCGCCCGCCGGCGCAAGATCCTCTTGCGCGCGGGGGGCGAAATATTCGAACCGGACCAGTTCGGGCGGCCGATCGGCGACGGCCGCTTCGACGGCAGCCATAAGCGGGGCGGGGCCGCAGCAATAGACCGGCGCATCGGCCGGCGCGGCGCCGACCAGCGCGGAGACATCGCACAGGCCACCGGCCTCGTCGTCGAAGTGGAGCGTGACGGATGCCGCATGATCGGCAAGGTCTTCCAGGAAAGCCGCGCGCGACCGGCTTCTGGCGATGTAGAGCAGGTGCCACGGGGTGCCGTTGGCCAGGCAGGTGCGGATCATCGCCAGAACCGGCGTGATGCCGATGCCGCCGGCCACGAAGAAATGAGCGGGCGCGTCCTCGACCATGGGGAAGTGATTGCGCGGCGGGCGCGAGCGCAGGACATCGCCGCGCCGGATAGCGCCGTGCAGGAACTCGGAGCCGCCCCGGCTGGGCCGGCTGCGGCCCACGCCAATCACGTAGCGGTCGCTTTCTGCGGGATCGTTGCACAGGGAATACTGGCGCACGAGGCCGTTGGGCAGCAGCAGTTCGAGATGCGCGCCGGCCGTGAACGGCGGCAGGGTGCCTCCGGTCACGGCGCGCAATTCGATTGATACGATGTCCCTGGCTTCGGCGCGGATGTCACTCACCACAAGTTGCAGGAGTGTATCGGTCATGTTCGGGCACCTTTCCAGGCACGGGGTGCGGGATGAGCGGCACGCACCATGTCAGTCGGCCCGCGCGGCGACCGCGTCGATCTCGATGAGCATCTGCGGCAGCGCGAAGCCGGAGACGACGACCATGGTGCCCGTCGGGCGGGCATCGCCCAGCACAGCGGCGCGCGCCTTGCTGATCGGGATGATGAGATCCATGCCGCGCTTGTCGGTGACGACATATGTGGTCATGCGCACGATGTCGTCTGCATCCATCCCGGCGTCGGCCAGCACGTGCAGGATGTTGCGCAGGGCCTGCTCGGCCTGGGCTTCGAGCGTCTCGGCCATCGAGCCGTCGGGGTGAGAGCCGCCCTGTCCGGCAACATAGACCCAGCGCGCGTTCGGCGCGATTTCCAGGCCCTGGCTGTAAGGCCCCTTGGGTGTCTCGACGGTCGGGGGATTGAGATAGCGTTTCATCGGTGATGCCTTTGTCATGGGGCGGCCGCGTGCAGGCGCGGCGACGCCGCCCCGCGAAAGGATGCGAGGCGGCGGGGCGGGCGATCAGGTGAGGGCGGGGAGCGGCTGCATCTCGCGCTCGGCCTCGATCAGGCGCTTGAGGATGCGCCGCGCCTGCAGGCCGCCGGCATCGGCCGCCAGATCGACTTCCTCGCGATCGGGCGCGCGGTCGATGGCGAGCTGGGTTTCTTCGAGCACCCATTTGTCCTCGCCCAGCAATTGCTCGCCATTTATCTGGTGGAGTGCGTGGAACTCGGCATTGTCGATCTGGAAGTCGCGCGTGTTCGCCCAGAAATAGTGGAAGGTCTTGTCGGTTTCCGGCGTGATCAGGTTATAGGTGAGGAACTGTTCGCTGTACTGGCCTTCGCCGATGGCCTTGCCGGCCTCGCTTGAAAAGATATCGACATTGCAGTTGTAGGGCGCGGTGAACGTCATCTGCTTGGTCTGGTCGATCAGGCAATTGGCGCCATAGATGACCTGGTGCGGCGCCGCCTGAAGGCCACGCGCGACGCGCGTTCCCTTGATCCAGTTTTCGCCGCGCTCCCACACCAGTTCGGGGTTGAGATCATCCTTCGAGCCGACCGAGGCGCGATGCACGAACGCGGTGTGCGACAGGTCCATCAGATTGTCGATGGCCAGCAGCGCGGCCGCCTTGACGTGCATATAGCCCTTGATGGTCGCCCACTTCGGGTCGGTGCACGACCAGCAATCGAAGATCAGCGATTCATCGGCCAGCGCCGGATCGCCCATCCAGATCCACATCCAGCTATGACGTTCGACGAAAGGATAGACCCGCAACGCCATGCGCGCGGGCAGGCGATCCTGGCCCTGCGCCCATTCGGCCTTGCCGGCGCAATCGAAGATGATGCCATGATACGGGCACTGGATCGAATCGCCGACCAGTTCGCCCTTGTGCAGCGGTGCGCGGCGATGGGGGCAGGTGTCCTCCATCGCGACGGGCGTACCATCCTCGGTCCGGTACATGACCACTGGCTCTCCCAGCAGAAGGCGCCCGAGCGGTTCGCGGCCGACCTCGCTGGACAGCGCCGCGCAGTACCAAGCGTTCTTGAGAAACTCGCCCAAATCTACCTCCCTGATTGACGTTCAAACAAATCGATACCCGCGCCGCCGGAGCGGCCCATCGCCATGAGTCGGGCCGCGTGCCCGGACCGCGCGGAATTGCTGCATTCGAATCGTCCCGACGGCGCAAAGCGCCACTCTATCCCTGTCATGACCGTTGTTTTCCAGCGGTTTACGGCTGACTTTTCCAAGCTCGTCACAAAGTTGAAAAGCATGTTGCCAAGCCCTGAATTGCATGTATCATCGTGTACATGATAATGACGTGTCAAGCACATTATTGGCCCTTTGCCGCCGGTTGGAGTGACGGAAATCTGGCTGAAAATGCGCGTGCATGCGCCGGTCCGGGCGTGGTTCCGGTCCGGGAAATGAAGCGCCCGATGCCGCGCAAGCGGCCTGTCTATGGCCTGGCTGTTGGTGTCCTGGCCGCAAGGCAAGGCTGCGACGGGCAACCCTGCTGTCACGCGTAAGGGGCAGCCCTTACGTGTACGATCAAACCCAAGACTGATGGAGAGAACTCATGAGCGACGTCGTCCGCCAATCCACGCAAGTCGTCATTATCGGCGCTGGCGTTTCCGGTCTCACGGTGGGCGCGCTGCTCACCCGGTGCGGCATCGATTTCGTGATGCTGGAGCGCCGGAGCCTGCAATATATCGGTGAACGGCAGCGGGCCGGCAGCGTGGAGAACCACGCCGCCCGCATGTTCGAAAAATGGGAACTGGGCGATCTGCTGACCGGGCCGCCCTATGACGGCAGCATCGAATTTCGCGTCGATGGCAAGCCCCGGCCATTCAAGCAGGACCTGACCGGCGCCTCGCATGCGCCGCTGGCGCGGGTCATCCCGCAGAACGTGCTGATGTTCAACCTGATCGATTTCCTCAAGAAGAACGGCGCCGACATGCGCTTCGAGGTGGAGGATGTCGCGATCGAAAATGCCGATGGCGACCGGCCGCTCGTGCGCTTCACGCAGGCTGATGGCACGCAGTGCGAGATGGCCTGCGATTTCATTGCCGGGTGCGATGGCTTCCAGGGCGTCAGCCGCGCCTCGATCCCGGACGGCGTGCTGACCCGCCACGAACAGGATTACGGCATGTCGTGGCTGAACCTGCTGGCCGAGACGCCGCCCCGGGTGGTCATGGCCATCAGCGAAGCGGGATATGCCGCGCAATATCCGCGCCGCGACGCCAGCCGCATCTATCTGCAGTGCCTTTCGACCGACACGGTTGAAGACTGGCCGGACGAGCGCATCTGGGCGGAACTGCGCAAGCGGCTGGGCGAACCGGATATGCCAGCCGGTGCCATCACCGACAAGCTGGTCTTCCCGCTGCGCAGCGTCGTGTTCGAACCGATGCAATATGGCCGATTGTTCCTGGTCGGCGATTCCGCGCACATCATCCTGCCGGTGGCCGGCAAGGGCATGAACCTGGCGCTGTTCGATGCGGAGATCTTCGCGCTGGCGGTGAACGAGTACCTGACCAAAGGCAGCCGTGCGGGGCTGGACCAGTATTCCGATACCTGCCTGCCGCGCACCTGGCTGTACCAGGAATATTCCACGTGGGTCAGCGAGATGCTGCACGACCCGTCCATCATGACCGGCCGCAATTCGTTCGAGCGCAAGATCGCCGCTGCCCGGCTGGACAAGCTGTTCTCTTCGGCAAACTGGGCGCGCGCCTATTCCGAACTTCTGGCAGGACTTGCTTAAGTATTAAAAATATAAAGAAATATTAATAAAAATATTAGGGAAATTGATTCGTCAAAACATCGCAACAACAGAAAATGGGGAGAGGACGCTTGATTTCATCCGGCTGAAAAAGGGGTGGTCATCATGCGTTATGTATATTTCAAGGGCATTTCCAACACACTCATTGTGCTTTCGACTTCGGCCGTGGCCACTGTCCTGCCCTGCGCTTCGGCGCAGGCGCAGGAAACCGTCGCCACGGCCGCCGAAAGCACGCTCGGCGACATTCTCGTCACCGCCCAGCGGCGGTCCGAGCGTTCGCAGGACGTGCCGATGGCGATCACGGCGCTTAGCGGCAGCCAGCTCCAGGCGGCCGGCGTGGTCGATACCAGCCAACTGGCGACGGTGGCCGCCGGCGTTTCCATCCACAGCACCGGCCAGGCGCTCCAGCCGCACGTTCGCGGCGTGGGCACCGCGGCCTTCGGGCCGGGCGTCGAGAATCCGGTCGCCCTCTATATCGACAATGTCTACATCGCATCGCAGATCCAGGGTCTTTTCGATCTTGCCGACGTGGCCCAGGTCGCGGTGCTCAAAGGGCCGCAGGGCACCTTGTTCGGGCGCAACGCAACCGGCGGCGTGATCCAGATCACCACGCGCGAGCCTGAGGGCACACTGTCCGGGCAAGTCTGGACCGAGATCGACAAGTTCGCGACCGCACGCGGAAATCTTTATGTCACCGGGCCGCTGTCCGAAAACGTGAAGGCCAATATCTCGCTCAGCGGTGCGACCCAGGGGAAGGGCTGGGGCCGCAATATCGCCACCGGAGAGGAGCGCGACAAGCTGGGCCATGACCTATCGGCGCGCGCGAAACTGACGATCGACCTTGGCGCGGCGACGACGATCAAGCTTGCGGCGGACTATCGCGACAAGGGCAGCAGCATGGGCGGCAATTATTCGCTCGTGCCGGGCACGACGCTCAACTTCGCGCCGCCGCCCGCGACATCGGGCAATCCCTGGGATGTCGACGCCCCGTTCATCAGCCGCAGCACGTCGCACGGTGGCGGCGCCAGCGGCGAGATCGTGCACGACCTCGGTTTCGCGAGCTTGCGCAGCATCACCGCCTACCGCGATTCGACCTTCCACATCGCGCTGGATTCCAGCTTCAGCCGCGTGCCGCAGATCGACATCAACTACACCCAATATGGCAAGACGCTGACCGAAGAACTCCAGCTTTCCTCGCTGCCTTCGCAGAAGCTGAAGTGGGTTATTGGCCTGTATTACTTCAACGATCGTTCGCGCGTGCGCGATTCCAATGTTTCGGTCTATGGAACCGTCGCCCAGTTCGCCACGGATTTTGCCGCCTTCGATCATTTCGCCGCGCGCACCAACGGCACGCAGACGACCGATTCCTATGCCGCCTTCGGCCAGACGACGATCCCCTTGTTCGGCGAAACCACCAACCTGACGCTGGGCGGCCGCTATTCGCACGAGAAGCGCAAGCGCACCGGGTATCAGCAGGATTCGCTGGATCACGGGCCGTTCGTGCCGGTCGATGCCAATGGCGTTCCGGTCGCCGATATCGCGGCCGCCACGCTCACCGATCGCCAGTCCGCGAACAAGTTCACCTTTCGCGTTTCGCTCGATCACAAGGTCTCGTCGGACGTGATGCTTTATGGATCGTTCAATCGCGGGTTCAAGAGCGGCGGGTTCAACCTGTTCCGCATCGACGTGCCATCCTATCGGCCCGAAAGCATCGATTCCTGGGAAGCGGGCGTGAAGAGCGAACTGTTCGACCGGCACCTGCGCCTCAACATCTCGGGCTTCTACAGTACGTATCGCGACATTCAGGTGCAGAAGTTCCTCGGCCCCAGCGCGGTGATCGTGAACGGGGCCAAGGCGCGCTTCTATGGCCTGGATATCGAGGGTGAGGCGGTGTTGACCGACACGCTGCGGCTGACGGGCGGCGCGGAATGGCTGAACGCTCGCTTCACGTCCTATCCCGATGCCGACCTGCTCCAGCCGATCGCCGATGGCACGAGCTTCGGCCCGGTCTCGGGTTCGGCGGCTGGCCGGGCGGTGCCCTATGCGCCCAACTTCACCGCCAACCTGGGCCTGCACTGGACGAAGCATATCGACGCCGGGCGGATCGAGGCCAGCGTCACCGACGCCTATACCAGCACCGTCTACGCCGACCCAAGCAACTATCTGAAGACAAAGCCTTATCACTCGCTCGGTGCGGTGCTCAACTGGACTTCCTCGAACGAGCGGCTCACGCTGGGCATCTGGGGGCGCAACCTGCTCGACAAGGCGGTGCCCAGCCTTCAGTTCTACGTCTTCCCGCTTGGCTTCGGCGAGGATTACGCCAATCCGCCGCGCACCTTCGGCCTGACCGGCACGTTCCGGTTCGGAGCATCCTGAGCCGGCCGACCCCCGCTTCCGTTTCCGTTTTCCAATGTGCGCGGTCGGCGTGGCCGCGCAGCTTCCCCCTTTTTGTCCTGGAGAGACGTTGCAATGCCAGCATCCGCTGAAACTTATGCGATTCCGCCCTCGGTCGATGCCTTCCTGGCCGGCGATCACAACCTGCTGATCGGCGACCGCTGGACGCCGGCCACGTCTGGCGAGACGCTCGATATCGTCAATCCCGCGACCGGCAAGGTCATTGCCAAGGCGGCCATGGCGGGCGTCGAGGATGTCGATGCGGCGGTGCGGGCGGCGCGCCATGCCTTCGATCACGGTCCCTGGTCCAAGATGATGCCCGCGCAGCGCCGCGCGCTGATCCTGGCGCTGGCCGACGAGATCGAGGCCCATATCGAAGAGCTGGCGATGATCGACACGCTCAACATGGGCATGCCGGTACCCGATGCCCGCTATTTCAGCGTGATGCTGTCGATCGAGAGCCTGCGCTACAATGCGGGCTGGTGCGGCAAGATCAGCGGCGAGACGGTAACCGTCGGCGTGCCCGATCATCATGCCTATACGATCAAGGAACCGATCGGTGTTGTCGGCGCCATCGTGCCCTGGAACACGCCGCTGATGGCCGGGGTGATCAAGATCGCGCCGGCGCTGGCGGCGGGCTGCACCGTGATCCTCAAGCCGGCGGAGATCACGCCGCTCACCGCCGTGCGCCTGGGCCAGATGATCGAGAAGGTCGGCTTCCCGCCGGGCGTGGTCAACATCCTGGCCGGGCATGGCGGCATCGCCGGGCAGGCTTTGGTCGAGCATCCGGGGGTGGACAAGATCAGCTTCACCGGATCGACCGCGGTGGGCCAGCATCTGGTTCGCACCGCGGCCGGCACGATGAAGCGGATCTCGCTGGAACTGGGCGGCAAGTCGCCGGTGTTCATCTTCCCCGATGCCGATCTTGAACTGGCCATTCCGATGACGGCGATGCTGATCTTCAAGAATTCCGGGCAGATCTGCGCGGCCGGCTCCCGCCTTTTCGCGCACCACACGATCTTCGACAAGGTCGTCGCCGGCATCGAGGATTTCGCCCGGCGCTTCAAGGTCGGCTCGCCGCTCGAAATGGGCGTCGAGATGGGGCCGCTGGTCTCGGAAAAGCAGATGAACCGGGTAACCGGCTATATCGACAAGGGCCGGGCCGATGGCGCCGAAGTGGCCTGTGGCGGCGGCCGGGTCGGCTCGGAAGGCTTCTTCGTCGAACCCACGGTCATGGTGAACGCGCGCCCCGACATCAGCCTGGTGCGCGAGGAGATCTTCGGGCCGGTGCTGGTTGCCGCGCCCGTCACCAGCAACGATCTCGATCAGGTGGCGGCGATCGGCAACGACAGCGATTATGGCCTCTCCGCCTATGTCTGGACCAACAACATGAGCGTCGGCCACCAGATGGCGCGCAAGCTCAAGACCGGTTCGGTGCGCATCAACGGCGGCGTCAATCTTGATGCCAACCTGCCGTTCGGCGGCGCCAAGATGTCTGGCTGGGGCCGCGAATATGGCCGCGACGGCGTCGAGGCCTTCTTCGAGTCCAAGACCGTCTCGGTCGCGCTGACGGCGGGCCTCGGACAGTCCGACGCGTCCGCCATCGATCTCAAATAGGCCGGCGTTCCCGGACGCCGCATCCGCTGGGGAAGTGGCGTCCGGGACCAGCGCGCGCCGCTTGCCCAACAGGGGACAAGGACATGAACAAGGCGCAAGCCTGCCATTTGGACGACATGCCGGCGACTGGCGCCAGCAGCCCGGAGCCTGCGGTCGACGATGGCCGCCGCCGCATCGGCCGCCGCGAATTCGTTGCGCTGGCCGCCGCGCTGATGGTGCTCAATTCGCTCTCGACCGATCCGATGCTGGCGGCGCTGCCGGCGATCGGGGCAGCGCTGGACGTTGCCCATGCCAATGCGCGGCAGTGGATCGTCACCATCTATTTCATCGGGCTGGGCATCGGGTCGCTGCTGTTCGGCGTGCTTTCCGACCGCTTCGGGCGGCGGCCGGTGCTGCTGGGCAGCCTGGCCTGCTACATGATCGCGACGGCGCTGTGCGCACTGGCGGGTAGCTTCGCGTTGCTGATCGCCAGCCGTTTCGCCTGCGGCTTCTTCGCGGCGGCCAGCCGGGTGCTGTGCGTCAGCATCATCCGCGACAAGTTCGATGGCAATCGCATGGCCCGCATCCTGTCCTTTATGTTCATGCTGTTCATGATCATGCCGATCGTGGCGCCCAGCATCGGCCAGGCGATCCTTCACCTTGCCGGCTGGCGCTGGATCTTCGGGACGCTGCTTGCCGTTGGCGCGGCGATCACGCTGTGGGTGGCGCTTCGGCTGCCCGAAACCCGTGCCCCGGCGAACAGGCGCGCGATCAATGCCGCCGAACTGGCCGGCTCGCTCCGCGCCCTGATCGGCCATCGCGAAGGCCTGACGCACAATCTGGCAAGCGGCATCGTCCTGGGCGGGGTGATCGGCTATATCGCCTCGGTCCAGCAGATCTTCTTCGAAGTCTTCCATGCGCCGGCGCTGCTGCCGCTGGCCTATGCCGGGGTCGGCCTGTTCATGGTCGTCGCCAGCCCGCTCAACGGCATGATCGTCCAGCGCTTCGGCGCGCGGCGCCTGAGCCGGCTGGGTCTGCTGGCGCTGGCCGGTTCGGCGGCGGCCCACGCCGTATGGATCGCGGGCGGGCTGGAATCGGTGGCCAGCTTCATCGCCTTCCAGGGCATCGCCATGGCCTGCTTCGCCTTCATCAACGCCAACCTGAACGCCATCGCGATGTCGCCGTTCGCCACGATCGCCGGCATCGCCTCATCGTTCCAGAGCTTCGTCACCACCACGCTTTCGGCGCTTGCCGGTGCGTTCATCGGCCACCTGTTCGACGGTTCGGTCATGCCGCTGGCGCTGGGCAATCTGGTGCTGCCGGTCATGGCCCTGGCGCTGCTGAACATTGGGCGGATGGACCAGCGGACGGGGTGCGGCGGGTCGGAGCGGCTCGGTTCGCTATGAGCAGCCCGACCAGCGAACCTCTGAGCCTTGTCAGCCGCCGATTGAGGCCCGCGCTCATCGCCTTTTTTCGCCGGCGCGGCGCACACGCCGCCGAGGCCGAAGACCTGTCGCAGGACGTGTTCGAAAGGCTGGCCCGCGCGCGCGCGGCCAAGGTGGAGCGCATCGACCAGTACATCTTCCAGATCGCCGTCAACCTGCTTCGTGACCGGGCCCGCCGGGAGAACGTGCGGCAGGCCTATTCCAGCGCCTGGGCCGCGATGGACGAGGCTGATGTCGACATGGTGGACCCGTACCGCATCGTTGCCGGGCGTCAGCAACTCGAAAGGATCGCCGGCCTTGTCGAGGACCTGCCCGACAAGACTCGCGACATCTACATCCTTCACCGGTTTGAGAATTTTGATAAGGCGGCTATCGCGAACAGCTTCGGCTTGTCGGTCCGCATGGTCGAAATCCATCTCAAGCGGGCGTTGACGATGATCTTTGAGCGAATGGACAACGGATGAGCATCCCGTCCAACGAGGTCCAGGGTCAAGTCCAGGGCCAGGACCGGGACCTGGCCGCAGCGCAGCGCGATCGCGCCGCGCATTGGTGCCTGCGGCTTGCCAGCGGCTCGCTTGGCGATCTCGAGCTTGAGGCCTTTCACGACTGGCTGGCGCAAGACCCCGCGAATGCGCGCGTCCTGTGCGAACTGTCCGCACTGTGGAGCAATTTGCCCAGTGTTGCCGAACTGCCCGCGATGATCGCGGCGCGGGCCGATGCGCTCCAGGCGTTGCACGTCGCTCGTTCCAGCCGCGCGCCGCGCGGCGGGGGCTGGCGCTGGCGTCACCTGGCGTTCGCGGCGACGACGGTGGCGTCGGTCGCCGCACTCCCGGCCGTCTACTACGTCTATCGGCAGGCCTGGGCCAGCGACGTCTACGAGACGGGCGCGATGGAGCGGCGCGTCTTTCACCTGGCGGACGGGTCGACGCTCTCGCTCGATGGCGGCTCGCGCGTCCGGGTGCAGTTGCAGCGGGCGCGCCGCGCGCTCACGCTGGAAACGGGCGGCGCGACATTCGACGTGGCGTCCGATCCGCTGCGGCCGTTCACCGTCCGCGCCGCGGGCCGTATCATCCTGGCGACGGGCACGTCCTTCTCGGTGGCGCTTCGTCCCACCACGTTGCGCGTCGCGCTGATGGAAGGGCACGTCGCGGTCTTCGACGAGCCGCGCGAGGGCGAGGCGCCAAGCCACCTGCCGATGGCCGATGGCCGCGAGGCCGACCAGTATCTGAAGCCGGGCCGGGTGCTCGTCGCCGCGCTCGACCGTTCGAGCGCCGAAGTGCGCACGCAGGCGCTCGACGCCGCGCTGCGCGACCGGCGCTCGACGCTGAATTTCAGCGATGTCCCGCTTGCCGAAGCGGTCAGGACGGTCAATCGCTATGCGCTGGCGCAGGTCCGGCTGACGGACGACGCGGTCGGCCGCCTGCGCATCAGCGGCGCCTTCCAGGCCGGCGACGCGGCCGGTTTCGCCGATGGCGTCGCGGCGCTCTATGGCCTGCGCGTCGCCGAACAGGACGGCGTGCTCAGGCTTGGCAGTGCCGGGCGGCGAGAGGAGGCCCAATACTGATCAAGTACTGATTTCGCAATTCGCGAGTCGATGCGTCTTATCTTCATCGGCGGTAACGGCCGAGATTCAGAACTCGGAGGAATTAATGAGAACGAAGCTTTTCTGCTTGCCTCATCGTGTCGCCTTGGTCGCCGCGACTGCCTTGGTCGCCGTCTCGACCGCCGCTTCGGCGCAATCTGGAACTTATGCCTTCGACATTCCCGCGCAGCCGCTGTCGCAGGCGCTCAAGGTCTTCGCCCGCACGACCGGGCAGCAGATCATCTTCAACGAAGCGGCGCTGCGCGGCAAGTCGAGCCGCGCCCTGCGGGGCTCGTACATGGCCACGGCGGCGATGAACGAACTGCTGCTCAATTCGGGCCTCGTGGCGTCGCGAAGCCCGCGCGGCATTCTGGTCATCGGTCCCTCCACCCAGGCAAGGCCGGTCCAGGCGATGATGCGCCCGACCGCCGAACACGCCGCGCCAGCGCGCGCCATGCCGGCCGGCGCCGCGCCGGACAGCGCGCCCGCCGATGTCGGTGAAGACGTCCAGGAAGTCGTCGTGACCGCCCAGTTGCGCCGCCAGTCCGTGACCAAGGTGCCGATCTCGCTGACGGTGACGACCGGCGACCAGCTTGCGCGCAGCAATATCGTCGATGTGCAGGATCTCAGCACGCGGCTGCCCAACGTGAAGATCGCCAGTTCGCCCGGCGCGGCCTTCCTGAACATTCGCGGCCTGGGTTCGGGCAACAACGCCGGGTTCGAGCAATCGGTGGGCACCTTCGTCGACGGCGTCTATCGCGGCCGTTCCCGCGCGGCGGCGGCGGCGCTGTTCGATATAGAGCGTGTCGAAGTGCTCAAGGGACCGCAGACGACCTTTTTCGGCAACAACGTGATCGCCGGCGCCCTGAACATCTCGACCGTCAAGCCCGGTTCCGTGCTTGCCTACAACGCCAGCGCGCTCGCATCGCCCAACGATGGCGAATACAATCTCGAAGCCGGCGTTTCCCTTCCTTTGAGCGACAGCCTGAGCGTCCGCCTGGCCGGCAAGGCCTATGGCATGCGCGGCTACAGCTACAACCACCTGACCGGTTCGCACGAGCCGAATCGCGATGACAAGCTCGGCCGTTTCGCGCTGGCCTGGGAACCGACCCGCGGCTGGAACGTCGAATTCCGTATCGATCATGGCCGCAACCGGGATCGCGGCGCGCTCGCCAACGAACTGGTCAATTGCCCGGCGCCCGGTCCCTATCCCGCGCCGTCGGGCCTGTGCCTGCGTTATCTCAATTCGGGCCAGCCGGTGGACGCGCGCTTCAACTATGAATCCGCCAAGGCCGACAGCTATTTCAACTATGATTTCACCGAAGTCGAACTGGTAAACCGCGTGCAGATTGGCAGCGGGCAGCTTGTCTCGACTTCGGGATATTTCACCCACGATGCCGATATACTCTCCATCGGCACGCCGCTGCCGCTGAACGGCGTGGGCGGCACGCCGGCCGGGGCGACGCTGCACTTCTACGAGAATATCAAGCAATATTCGCAGCAGATCCGCTACCAGTCCGACACGTCCGGGCCGGTCAGCTATGTTCTGGGGGGCTATTACGGGCACGAGGAGCTTTCGGCGCCGCTTTACGTGGGCTTCTATTTCGCGCCGTTCGGCCTCTTCGCAGGGCCGCCCTATACCGCCGCGACGCCGATTGCCGGCTATGAACCCTTCTCGCAGAACACCGACAACTATTCGGTCTTCGGCGCGCTTGCGGTCAACTTCACCTCGGCGCTGACGATGAACCTGGGCGCGCGCTATGCGGTCACGGAAAAGTCCGTCGTGCGCGATGCCGTGCTCGGCACCGGCGGCCCCGTTGCCGGCGTGGGCAATTTCGTCGCCGCCACGCCAGCGCAGCAAGCCGCGCTGCGCGCGCAACTGGGTGGCGTTCCCGGCAATTTCGCCGATCCGCGCCGTACCGACCGAAAGTTCATGCCTTCGGTGAACCTGCAATATGCGCTGACATCGCGGATCAACGCCTATGCGTCCTTCACCAAGGGATTCAAGGCCGGCGGCTTCGCGCAGGACTTCGGCCATGTCGAGTTCGGCCCCGAAAACGTGAACGCCTATGAAATCGGCGTGAAGGGAACGGCGCTGGGCCGCAAGCTCTTCTTCGCGATCAATGCCTTCCGCAGCAATTACAAGGGATTGCAAGAAGCCACGCAGAACGTGCTGCCCAGCGGCGTCGTCATCCCGACGGTCAGCAACGTGGGTGGCGCGCGCGCGCAGGGCGTCGAATTCAGCGGCACTCTCACGGCCACCCACTGGCTCTCGCTCAATGCCGATGTCGCCTATCTCGATGCGCGCTATACCGATTACAAGAACGCGCCTTGCGTGACGCTGGGCAACACGCCGACTTGCGTGCAGGATCTTTCGGGCAAGCGGCGCGGTTTCGCACCCGAATGGAGCGGCAACGTCGGCGCCACGCTCACGCTGCCGGTCGGTGGCGGCAATGCGCTTCGCCTGTCGCCGTCGCTCTATTTCACCAGCCGCTATTATCAGGCCGCCACCGCCGACCCGCTGCTGGAGCAGAGCGGCTATGCCAAGGCCGATATGCGCGTCGGGATCGGCCCCGAGGACCGCCGCTGGGAACTGGCCGTCATCGGCAAGAACCTGACCGATATCTACACCGCCAGCTTCCGGCAGAATATCGCCACGTCCAACGGCAGCATCTATGTCGTGCCCGATCGGCCGCGCTCGTTCGCGATCCAGTTCTCGGTGCGGCAATGAGCGGCGGGGTGAGCGTGGAGGCCACGCACGCGGCCGGCCGGTCCGGCACCCGCCTCGCAACCAGGAAGAAGGATGGAATGATGATCGCAGGATTGACGGCCGCGCGGACGCTGGCGCTGTGCCTGCTGCTGGCCGCGCCGCCGGCCATGGCTTCGGCCGAGACCGTGTGTCCCACGTTGCGCTGGACCACGCTGGGCACCGCGGGCGGGCCGGTCGGCACGCCGGAACGCTCCGAACCGGCCAATATGCTGGAAGCGGGCGACCGGACCGTTCTGGTCGACACGGGCGATGGCACGGCACAGCAACTGACGCGGATCGGCGTTCCGCTCGGCCGGATCAGCGCGATCTTCATCAGCCATCATCACATGGATCACACCGCCGGCCTTGCCGCCGTGATCGGCCTGCGCTGGATGAACGATTTCCCGGGCACGCTCACCATCTATGGCCCGCCGGGCACGCGTGAGATGGTCGATGGCGTCCTCCAGACGATGATGCCGCAGTCGCGGATCGGGCCGGGTGGCGGCTTTCCGCTCAAACCGCCGGCGGGCACCGTCACCGTGGTCGAGATCAAGGGCGGCGATACCGTAACCTTGGGCGATCTGACCGTTCGGACCGTGGAGAACAGCCACTTCTCCTATCCGGGTAGCAAGGCGCCGCTTGCCGGACAGTCGCTGAGCCTGCGCTTCGATTGGGGCGGTCGCTCGATCGGCTATACGGGTGATACCGGTCCCAGCGATGCCGCGGACGTGCTTTTCCAGGCCAGCGACATGCTGGTCAGCGAAGTCGTCGAACCCGATCGGCTGATCGCCGCGATCGCCAGCCAGCGCGGCCCCGACGCCGCGCGCTTCCTGCCGGCCTTGCGCGATCACATGATCACCCACCACCTGACCGGGGAACAGGTCGGGCTGATGGCGAGCAAGGCCAAGGTGGGCCAGGTGGTGCTGACTCATTTCGCCGTTCCGCCCGGCCCGTTCGAGCCATCGGAAAAGTCGATCCTGGCGGGCATCGCGATGCATTATGCGGGCAAGGTCGATGTCGCGTCGGACCTTTCCCGGTTCGAGGTGAAGTGCCGGTAGGCAAGGCAGCCCCTCTTCCCGCAGGCATGGAGAGGCAAGCCCCGTGGTGCACTATGGTGGTGGCAACTGGATATGCGGGACGCGGCGCACACCGTACTGACAGTACGAGAGGGGCGGAAGTGCGCAAAGCCGCCATTTGCGGGCCGTCAGCGCTGGACCCTAGGTGTTTAGTCCCAGGATGTGATGGCATAAAACTGTCCCCATCACAGCGGAGGGAATTATGGGCCAGGTTCTCCATGGCAGCGCCAAGACCACGCACGCCGTTCGAGCGGAGCTACAGCGATCG
>JADLHU010000039.1 GCA_020848655.1 Novosphingobium sp. | reverse complement strand
GATGATGGGCCCCACAATGACGGGAGCGCGGTGAAATGACCGGGTTCGCTGTCGAGGCCAATTTCGCACTGAACATAGCGCTACTGCTGATGCTTCTGGTGTGCGGCGTTGCGATCGGGCGCACGCGTAGCCTGATGGCCGCGATCCTGCTGATGAGCGTCTATTCGCTGGTGAGCGCGGTGTGGCTGGTCGTCATGGACGCGGCGGATGTGGCGTTCACCGAAGCCGTCGTCGGCGCGGGCGTTTCCACCATCGTACTGCTCGGCGCGACCCTGCTGGCGCGTGGGCGGACAGAACGGCATGACTGGCGGATGCAGGTTGTGCCGGGCGTCGCCGCCGTCGGCGTCGGCGTCCTGCTGGTCTACGCGGCCACCGGGCTGCCGGGGTTTGGCGATGCGGCGTCTCCTGCTAACGCCCATGTCGGCCGCGCCTATCTGGAACAGACGTCGCAGGATATCGGCGTGCCCAACATGGTGACGGCCGTGCTGGCCAGCTATCGCGGCTTCGACACACTGGGCGAGGCGGTCGTGATCTTCGCGGCAGGCATCGGCGTGGCGTTGTTGCTTGGGTTTGGCCCGCGCGCTCAGCTGCCGCCGCCACCGGAAGACCTGGGCGATCATCATGTCGTGCTGCGTGTAGCGGCGAAGCTGCTGATCCCGCTGATCGTGCTGTACGCTTTCTATGTGCAGTTCCATGGCGATATCGGCGCGGGCGGGGGGTTCCAGGCGGGGGTGATCATGGCGGTCGCCGTGATCCTGCATGCGCTGGTGTTCGGGCTGCGCGAGACGCTGGCGGCTGTGCCCGCGAAGGCGGCGCGGGCTGTGGCGGCGTTGGGGGTGCTGCTCTATGCGGGCATTGGCGTGGTTTGCATCGTCAATGGCGGCGGGTTCCTCGACTATGACAGGCTGTTCTCGCCGCGTGTCGAGGCGATGATCCCAGCGAACCTGCTGGGTGATCCCGATCATGCGCATCACTGGGGCCAGCATTTCGGCATCTTCTTTGTCGAGCTTGGCGTGCTGCTGACCGTGGCGGCCACGATGGTCACCATCTTCTACGGTTTTGCCGGGCGCGTGATGGACGGGGAGGCGAATCGATGAGCCTGCTCGGCACGCACTTCAATTATCTCGCCGTCGTCGTGCTGATGATGATCGGCCTGTTCATCGTCTTCTCGAGCCGCAACCTGATCAAGCGCATGATCGGGCTGGCGATCTTCCAGACATCGACGGGGCTGTTCTATATCAGCCTTGGCAAGGTGGCGGGCGGAACGGCGGCGATCCGGCTGGACGCGGCGAGCCCCGAGGGGATGGCGCTCGCAGCGACGCTCGATCAGGCTTATGTGGCGCAGCATGGCGTTGATGGTGTGGTCTATTCGAACCCGCTGCCGCATGTGTTGATCCTCACCGCCATCGTGGTCGGCGTGGCGACGCTGGCGGTAGGCCTCGCCATCGCCGTGCGCATTCGCGAAGCCTACGGCACGATCGAGACGAACGAGATCACCGCGGTGGCGCGTGTGGATGCGGCGGGTGCGGAGGCGGCGCCGTGACCGTGTTCGATAACCTTTACGTTGCCGCGCCGGCCCTGACGGCGCACGCGCCGATCCTGGTGGTTCTGGCGCCGCTGGTGGGGGCGTGTGCTGCCGCGTTGGCGCCCGGCGCGCGGACGGGGTGGGTGATCTCTGTCGTCACGACGCTGTTTGCGGTGTGGATGGCCGTGGCGGTTGCGGGCGAAGTCGCGCGGCACGGCGTGGTACAGTATGCGATGGGCGGGTTCGCGCCGCCGCTGGGTATCGCCTTCCGTATCGATGCGTTGGGCGCCGGCATGGGCCTGCTGGTTTCCACGATGGGATTTCTCGGCGCCCTCTATTCCGGGCACGCACTGGCATCCGAGATCGACAGCCAGAAGCACACGCTGTTCCAGGCGGGATACCTGCTGTGCGTGGCGGGCTTTCTCGGGTTGGTGTTCACGGGCGACGCGTTCAACGCGTTCGTGTTCCTTGAAGTGTCGTCGATCGGCACATATGCGCTGGTGGCGGCGGGCGAGGCGCGTGACAGGCGGGCGCTGCCCGCAGCCTTTACCTACCTGATCTTCGGCACTGTCGGCGCGACCTTCTATGTGATCGGCGTCGGATTTCTCTATGGTGCGACCGGTACGCTCAACATGGCGGACATGGCCGCGCGGCTAGGCACGCTGGGCGACAGTTCGGCGGTGCAGGCGGGCTTTGCGTTCATCGTGGTCGGGCTCGGCGTGAAGGCGGCGATGTTCCCGCTGCACGGTTGGCTGCCCGGTACGTATTCAACCGCGCCAAGTCTCGTTTCGGTCTTCCTTGCTGCGGTGGCGACCAAGTCGGCTATCTACCTGATGGCGCGATTTGCGTTCGACGTGTTTCCGCAGACGACGACCTTTGGCGGACTGTTCATCAAGGACGTGCTAGCCCCGCTGGCGGCAGCGGGCGCGATCATCTGTTCGCTGCAGGCGATCTTCGAGACCGAGATCCGGCGGATGCTGGCATTCTCCTCGATCGCGCAGGTGGGCTTCATCCTGCTCGGCTTCTCGCTAGCGAGTGCGGCGGGCATGTCTGCGGCGCTGTTCTACATGTTTGCGCATGCGCTGATGAAGACGGCCCTGTTCATGGCGCTGGGCGCGTTGGCGATCAGCCTGCGGGCGAAGCGGCTGGATGATCTGGCGGGCGTGGCGCGCGAGGCGCCATGGTCGGTCGCGGCGTTCGGCGTCGGCGCGGCGAGCCTTGCAGGTGTGCCGCTGACCATGGGGTTCCTTGCCAAGTGGCGGCTGATCGATGCGGCGCTGGGCGCGGGCGCGATCTGGATCGTGGCGACGCTTGCGATCGGGTCGTTGCTGACGCTGGTTTATGTCGGACGGATGCTGGAGGCGATGTTCTTCCGTGCGCCGCCGCCGGGAGCAGCGCGCGCAAAGGAAGCGCCGGTGGGCGTTCTTGCGCCGTTGTGGATCGCGGCGGGCCTTTCGATCTGGTTCGGCATTGATGCGTCGCTGCCGGAGGCCATTGCGGATGCGGGCGCGGCGGCACTGTTCGGAGCGCCGCGATGACGGGGGATGACCTTCTCATCCTGCTGGCGCTGGGTGTGCCGCTGTTCGCGGCGGCGGTGACCTATGCCGTGGGGCGCATGCCGGATGTGCGCGAGACGATGACGCTGGTGGCATGCATCGCGCTGTCGATCATCACCATCTCCATGTTCATGCGCACGGGCGCGGGCCATCCGCCGTCGCTGGTGTTGGCGGAGCCGATGTCCGGCGTGGAGATCGCGTTCAGGCTGGAGCCCCTGGGAGCGCTGTTCGCCGTCATGGCCAGCGTTCTGTGGGGCGTGAATTCGCTGTTCTCGATTGGCTACATGCGGGGCAGGCGCGAGCCGCACCAGACGCGTTTCTATATGTGCTTTGCGCTCGCGATGTTTGGCGTGATGGGCGTGGCGATGGCGGCGAACCTGTTCACGCTGTTCATCTTCTATGAGGTGCTGACCTTCTCCACCTATCCGCTCGTGACCCATCGCGGCGACGAAGCGGCGCGGAAAGCGGGGCGGACCTATCTGGCGACGCTGGTGGGCGCATCGGTTGTGCTGTTCCTGCCGGGTATCATCGCGGTGACGGCGTTGATGGGGTCGAGCACGTTCACGCCGGGTGGCTTGCTGGCCGCGCGCGTGGATGATGGCGCGGCGAACATCATCCTGCTGCTGTTGACCTTCGGCGTGGCCAAGGCGGCGCTGATGCCGCTGCATGGCTGGTTGCCATCGGCGATGGTGGCGCCGGCGCCGGTCTCGGCCCTGTTGCATGCCGTGGCCGTGGTGAAGGCGGGCGTGTTCACCGTGCTGAAAGTGTCGACCTACATTTTCGGGCCGGAGCTGATTTCGACACTGTGGGCGGCGCAACTGATCCTGTGGGTGGCGGCGGGGGGCATCGTGGTCGCGTCTGTCGTGGCGCTGACCAGGGACGATCTCAAGGCGCGGCTGGCGTGGTCGACCGTGGGGCAGCTGTCGTATGTGACGGCTGCGGCAATGCTGCCATGGGCGAACGGGCTGATCGCGGGCGGGCTGCACATGGTGTTCCATGCGGTAGCCAAGATCACGCTGTTCATGTGCGCGGGAGCAATTTACGTGGCGACCGGCGCCACGAAGGTCTCCGAGATGGAGGGGCTGGGCCGACGGATGCCCGTGGTGTTCGTGTGCTTCATGCTGGCGTCGTTCTCCATCATCGGCCTGCCACCGATGGCGGGAATGTGGTCGAAGCTGTTGCTGGTGACGGCGTCGTTCGGATCGGGCGCGTGGATGGTGGCCGCAGCGATGATCGTCTCGGCCCTGCTGAGCGTGTGTTACCTCCTGCCCCTGGCGTTCCGCGCGCTGTTTCCGCCGATGGCCGCCCCGGTCCGCGATTTCGTCCGACCGGGCGGGGCGCCGGGCCTGGCGGTGGCGGCGATTGTCATTACGGCTGGCGCCTGTTTCGCGCTGTTCGTGCTCGCCGACGCCATGGCGGCCTATCTCGAGCCGCTGCGGACCGAGAGCTTCGTGGAGGGAGCGCCGTGAGCGACGAGCACGAACACGCGAAGCTGGGCGAAGTGGGCGAGCATCCGTTGTCGGTGCTGCTGTTCTCGTGGATGCGGACGAAGCTGTTCCACAAGGTGATGCTGATCGGGCTGGGCGCGCTGGGCGCGATACTTATCGGGTTCGAGATGGTGCTGGCGTTCCAGCCCATCAAGGACGCGACCGGCGTGCCGGGCTTCTACGGCATTTTCGGTTTTCTCGCGTTTGGCCTCGCCGTGCTGAGCGGATGGCCGCTGGGCAAGCTGCTGCGGCGGCCGGAGGACTATTACGAGACGCGCAGCGGGGAGGCCGGCCGTGACCGTTGAGCGCCTCCTCGACTTCCTGTCGAACACCAATCCGGGGTTCTTCATCCTTGCCGCCGCGCTGCTGGTTCCGCTGGCGCGCGATGTGGTGACGCGCGCCATCGTGATGGTGGGCGGGCCGGTGGTGGCGCTGGTGGCGCTGATCAACGCCGACGGTCTCGGCCTGAACCTGTCGACGGTTCATGTGCTGGGGCTCGACCTGGTGCTGTACCGGCCGGACAGCCTTTCATTCGTGTTCGGGCTCGCCTTCATCATCGCGGCGGCGATCATGGGCGTCTATTCGCTGCACCGGCGCGACGCGCTGCAGGATTCGACCGCGATGATCTATGCGGGCGCCGCCGTGACGGCGGTATTCGTGGGCGACCTCGTCAGCCTGTTCATGGCGTGGGAGCTGACCGCGATCGCGTCCGTCTTCCAGGTGCTGGCGCCGCGGACGCGGGAGAGCGGGCGGGCGGCCATGCGTTACCTGTTCTTCCAGATTGCGTCTGGCATGTGCGTGCTGGCGGGCGTGTGCCTGTACGCCGCCGCCGAGGGCAAGACGGCGTTCTCGCAGATTGCGCCGAGCATGGCGGGTCTGCCGGTAGGCGTGATGGACATTGGCGCCCCGGGCGCTGTGTTGCTGCTGACGGGGTTCGGCATCAAGGCCGCCTTCCCGATGGTGCACAACTGGCTGCAGGATGCGTATCCGAAGACGACCGAGACGGGCGCTGTCGTGCTATCCGCCTTCACCACCAAGCTCGCGGTGTATGCGCTGGCGCGGTATTTCGCGGGGCTGGATGCGCTGATCTGGATCGGCGCGATCATGACGGTGTTTCCGGTCTTCTTCGCGGTGATCGAGAACGACCTTCGGAAAGTGCTGGCCTACAGCCTCAACAACCAGGTTGGCTTCATGGTGTGCGCTGTCGGCATCGGCACGCAGCTGGCGGTGAACGGCGCTGCGGCGCATGCGTTCGCGCACATCATGTACAAGTCCCTGTTGTTCATGAGCATGGGCGCGGTGCTGTATCGGACGGGCACGACCAAGGCGACCGAGTTGGGCGGGCTGCATCGGACGATGCCATGGACGACGCTGTTCTGTCTTGTCGGCGCCGCGTCGATTTCGGCGTTGCCGTTGTTCTCCGGCTTTGCCGCCAAGTCGATGGTGATGTCGGCGTCGCATGCCGATCCGGCGCTGATGATCGTGTGGTTGATGCTGCTGTTTGCGTCGGCGGGCGTGCTGGAGCATTCGGGCATCAAGATCCCCTTCTTCGCCTTCTTCAGCCATGACAGCGGCAAGCGTCCGCAGGAGGCGCCGTTCAACATGCTGCTGGCGATGGGGATGGCGGCGGCGCTGTCCATCCTGATCGGCGTCGTGCCGGGGTCGCTGTACCAGTTCCTGCCGTATCAGGACTCGGCGGTCGATTACCTGGCCACGGAACTGTGGACGCCGGCGCATGTGCTGCAGCAGCTGCAGCTTCTGGTGCTGGCAGCGTTCGCGTTCGTGTTGTTGCAGTGGCGGCAGCTTTATCCGGCAGAGCGGCCGGGCGTGATCATCGACGCCGAGTGGATCTGGCGGAAGGGTGGGCCGATGCTGGGCGATTGGCTGGCGCGGCCGATGCGGCTGGCCGCGCGGGGACTGGCCGGTCTGGTGGACGGCATTGGCGCGGGGATGACGGGTGCGGCGCGGCAGGTCTTCGCGCCGACCGGTTGGGTCGCCGCAAAGGTTCCGTCAAGCGGAACCGCCGTGTTGGGACTCGTAATACTGGGAATCGTTCTGGCGATTGCGCTGTTCAGCTAGCAGAACGCAGCATTCACCAGCACGAAGACAGGCGGCGATCTGTCACGGTATTTACAGCCATTCCGAACTGCCTGAGTATCCGCTCAATAATCACTGAGTGAACCCTTTTCTTTCTTGAGCGAATTCAGGTTGCACATGGAACGTGACATCCGGCCCCGGCCTCAGTTGATCGAGCTGGTGTCCGACATCGTGTCAGCCTACGTGGCGCACAATCCGGTGCCGGTGGCGGAGCTGCCGCGCCTGATCGAGCAGGTGCACGCCACCCTGCGGGAAGTCGAGGGCGCGCCACCCGCCGAGCCCAAGGCCGAGCTGAAGCCGGCTGTGCCGGTGCGCAAATCGGTGACGGACGACCACATCGTCTGCCTGGAGGATGGCAAGAAATTCAAGTCGCTGAAGCGGCATCTTCGCACGCGCTATGACATGTCGCCGGAGGAGTACCGCGAGAAGTGGGGCCTCGCCGCCGACTACCCGATGGTGGCGCCGAACTACGCGCGGCAGCGCTCTGACCTCGCGCGCAAGATGGGTCTAGGCCTCCAGAAGAAGTAGGGCCGGCGCTCGTCCAAACCACAACCAGAAGTCATGTTCCTCGCGCCCGCGTGATCGTCACGCGCG
>JADLHU010000038.1 GCA_020848655.1 Novosphingobium sp. | reverse complement strand
TAGAGCCCGGTCAGCGTCAGATCGTCGTGCTCGGCCAGCACACGCTTGCGGTGGGCGTCGAGCTGTTCGGCGAGGTCGGCGATGCGGGCTTGTTGCGCGGGCGTGGCGACGGGGAAAGGGAAGGTTTCGAAACAGCGCGACTTGTTATAGCGCGGATCGTTACCAACGCCAAGCCGACCACCAGTTGCAAGTGCCCAGGCGACATGAGTGCGGCTCGACAGAACACCGAGCGAGTAGCCATTGTCTAGCGCGATGGCCGTCAACATATTGTCTGGCGCTATCGTCGCATCGAGAAATTGGAAGACGCGATGCTTCGCGGTTTCACCAGTGGCGATATATCGCGGTAGGCCGACCAGCATTTTGCGTAACTCTTGGCGCGGCTTGCCATGCAGCCACCAAAGGCGCGCATAGCCGGCACCGTCCGCAGAGTGGGCCTTGGAATCGCGCTCCGGCTTCACACGCTCCAGCACCCATTGGTAGGTCGCCGGCCAGCGGCGGCGCACCTCATCGGCTTCATAGCCGTAGAGATCGATTAGTTTCACACCTCGCGGACGATTGGTGAGGTCCTTGTTGTTTCTGTACGCCTTGATTGGCGCGTCTGCCTCAAAGCGGCCAAAGTCCTTTGGCTTGACGATGAATCCCGCGCCGTGAAGCTTGAAGCCCGGCGAACTGACCCCGCAATTCGCCCGCAGCGCCTGTGCCGCCGTAACGTCAGCGCCGACTTTCAGATCGGCGTGAATCGCACCGTGGCACTCGGCTAGCCCCACCTCCAAGCCTTCGCCGCCATTCTCCCCATCGGCTTCGCTCTCGGCGCTGACATCAAGCCGTCTCCCCTCGCTCTGACCGGGCGCGACGACGCTCATGGCGATGCGCACCGCCGCGCCGTCGGCGCTATCCACCCAGGGGTGGTCGGGAATCGCAAAGGCCAGGTGTAGGCCGTCGTCGAGTGCGGCCTGCACCACGCGGCGGTTGAAAGTCTGGGTCAGGCTGTTGGTGGTAATGAAGCCGAAGCGCGAGAGTTTGCCCTGCGCGACAAGTTGCGCGGCGTGGTGCCACCAGAACATGACGAAGTCGGCCGAGTCTGGTACATCCTGCCATGCGCCGCGCAGTGCTTCGACATAGCCGTCACCGAGCGCGGCGCGCATGGTCGAGGCGCCGATAAAGGGCGGATTGCCCACCACCACGTCGGCCGCCGGCCATTCCGCCGGGCGCGGGTTCCTGTAACGCTCCAGCGGCAGGCGCGCGGTTTCGTCGGGCACCTGCTCACCGGTGACCGGGTGGGTCTTCATGGTGCGGCCGTCCCAGCGGGTGACCGGGATGCCGCGCTCGTCCGTCACGTAATCCATGCCGTCGTGGGCCAGCACGGCGTCGCGGCATTCGATGTTGCGGAAGTCCTTCAGTATCGGGCTGGGCGGCAGGCCCGTGCCTTGCGTGCGGAAATGCCATTGCAGGTAGCCGATCCACAGCACCAGCTCGGCGATCGCGGCGGCGCGCGGGTTGAGTTCGAGACCGAGGAACTGGTGCGGGTCGACGGTGAGTCCCTCGGCTTCGAGCAGGGTCTGGCCGTGGCCGATGTCGTGCAACTGGTTGAGCACTTCGCCTTCGAGGCGCTTGAGATGTTCCAGCGCGACGTACAGAAAATTGCCGCTGCCGCAGGCCGGGTCGAGCACGCGCAAGGAACACAGGCGGTGATGAAAGGCGCGCAACTCGTTGATCGCCTCTTTCTGCTTGCCCTCCTTGGCCAGCATCACGGCGGCGCCCTGCACGTAGCCCCACGCCTTGCGCAGCGGCTCGATAACCGTGGGCTGCACCAGGCGGTCGACGTAGGCGCGCGGCGTGTAGTGGGCGCCGAGGGCGTGGCGCTCGCGCGGGTCGAGCGCGCGCTCCAGCAGGGTGCCGAAGATGGCTGGCTCGACCTGGGTCCAGTCGGCCTTGGCGGCTTCGAGCAGCATGCCGATCTGCTCGCGGCTCAAGGGCAACACCGCGGGCGACTTGAAAAGCTTGCCGTTGAACCTTGGCAGCGCGGCGCGCAGCACGGCGGAAAACGTGGTGCCGCTGTCCATGTCGCGCCACAGGCCGCCGAGCAGGCCGGGCACGGCGGCCGGGTTGGCGGCACACTCATCGAGCAGACCGGTGAAGCCGCCCTTGGGGATCAGGCCGACATCCTCGGCGAACATGCTGAAAAGGCAGCGCGTGAGAAAGCCGGCCACCGCTTCCGGCGCGTGGCCCCCGGCTTCCAGCAGCTTGGCCAGCGCGGCGAGATGTCCGGCGATCTCGCGCGTGACGCGGGCGGCGTGACGCGTGGGATCGAGCGACAGCGGATCGCGCCAGACGGAGGCCAGGCGCGCGCGGATGGCCGGGTCGCGCAGATCGGCCAGGCGGATGCGGTGCGAGCGCGGATCGGGAAAGGGCACATAGGTGGCGCCGCTGCGGGTGAATTCGGCATACAGCTCGATCACCTTGCCGACGTCGACCACGATCAGGAAGGGCGGGCGGCCCTCCCCGGCGGGCAGGGCGCGGGCGTAGTTCTCGGCCTGCGAACGGGCGCGCAACAGGGCGTCGTCGTAACTCCGCTGCGGTGCGGTCGGCGTGCCGTGGGCGCCGACTCCCTTGAGTTTCTTGGCTTCGAGCACGAAGCAGCCGCGCTTGTAGCAGTCGATGCGGCCGGCGCTGGAGCCGCCGTCGCCATGGCGGAAGCTGACCGGGCGTTCGAACATGTAGTCCTGCGCGTGGTGCGGCTCGGGCAGATTGAGCAGGCGGCAAAGCTCGATGGTGAAGCTCTGCGCCGTGGCCAGCTCGGAGGCGCTCACGCCCTGCCAGCGGGCGATGAAGGATTCGACGGGATCGGTCGGCGCGCCGCTCATGATGGCTGGATTGTAGCGGGCTTCGCCGCGCGCGGGCGCCGACGCCGGTGGGAGCGGGGCCCTGTGGCAAAATGGCAGCCTTGCCGCGGCGGCAACGCGCGGCGCCGCATCAACCCACGCCCCAAGGCCGAACCCTCCGGCAACGCCCATCGCCATGAACTCCCGCGGCACCCCGTCCGCCGACCCGCGCCAGACGCCGGTAGTGCCGGACATCGAAGTCCAACTGCTGCAAATCGCCTACGGCAGCATGCGCATGAACTTGCTGCTGACGGCGGGAAGTTTCCTGCTGGGCACGGCGGTTCTCTGGGCATGGCTGCCGCACGCGGCGATGCTGATCTGGCTGTTCAACATCCTGCTGATGGCCGGCATCGGGCTGGCGATCGATGCCGCTTATCGCCGCTCCAGCGGCGCGCCGGCACGGTTCCGCTTCTGGAAGAACTGCTTCACCTTCAACGTCTGGCACGCGGGCGCCGTCTGGGGCCTGGGGCCGGCGCTGATGCTGGGATCGGCTGACGGCAACCAGGCCACGCTGCTGGCGGTGATGGTGCTGGCCAGCAGCGCGGTGGTGGTCAACTCGGTGGCCGAGCAACGCACCGCCATGTTCGGCTTCATTTCGCTGGCCCTGCTGCCACCGGCGATCATGGCCTGGATTTCAGGCAATAGCGCCTTCCAGTCCACGGCGGTCGTGCTGCTGCTCGGCTATGTCGCGTTCATGGTGACGGGGGCCAATTCGCATCAGACCCTGCGCGCCGCGGTGGCGGGCAGGACGCGGCTGCGCGCCGTGCTCGACAACTCGCTGGACGCGATCCTCGGCGTCGATGACTGGGGCCGCGTCACCGACTGGAACCCGCGCGCCGAGGCGATCTTCGGCTGGAGCCGAGACGAAGCGCTGGGGCGACGCGTCGACGAAACCATCATCCCGCCGCGGCATCGCGAAGCCCACCGCCAGGGCATGGCGCGGTTTGTCGCCAGCGGCGGCCGGGGAGTGATGCAGCGACGCATCGAACTCACGGCACTGCGCCGCGACGGCGAGGAATTTCCCATCGAACTGGTGATCGCGCCGCTGCGGATCGAAAATGCCTGGCACTTCACCGGCTTCATCACCGATATTTCGGAGCGCAAGGCGGCCGAACTGGCGCTGGTCGAAGCGCGGGAAATCGCCGAGCTGGCGAGCCGGGCGAAGTCGGACTTCCTTTCCAGCATGAGCCACGAATTGCGCACGCCGATGAACGCGATCCTCGGTTTTGCCCAGATCCTCGAACTGGACAAGCACTTGCAGGCCGAGCAGCGCGAATTCGTCGGCGAAATCATCAAGGGCGGCAACCATCTGCTGGCGCTGATCAACGATGTGCTGGAAATGTCGCGCATCGAATCCGGCACGATCCACCTCTCGATCGCGGCGCTGGACCTGGCCGCCGTGGTCGAGGAATGCCGGGCGCTTGTCCAGCCGCTGGCGGATGCGCAGGGGCTGACGCTGCGCATCGCCGTGCCGCCGTCGGCAAGGGTGCGCGGCGACCGTGTGCGCCTCAAGCAATCCTTGCTCAACCTGTTGTCCAACGCGGTGAAATACAACCGCGAAGGCGGCGCGATCCACCTGGACACCGAGCCGGCGGCGGACAATCGCCTGCGCATCACCGTGAGCGACACGGGCCGGGGCATCCCCGCCGCGCGCAGGGCCGAGCTGTTCCAGCCCTTCTCGCGCCTGGGCGCCGAGCACGGCGCGATCGAGGGCACGGGCATCGGCCTGAGCATCACGCGCCGCCTGGTCGAGCTGATGGACGGCTCGGTCGGCGCGGAAAGCTCGCCAGGCGTCGGCAGCCGCT
>JADLHU010000037.1 GCA_020848655.1 Novosphingobium sp. | reverse complement strand
CGGGCGCGGCCGCCGGGATCGCGGGCGCGCTGCTGGCAGGGCCGATCCCGGCGCTGGTCCTGGCCGCCGGGCTGGCGCTGTCGTTGCTGCTGACCGGCGCGTTGGCCCCGCGCCTGCTGACCGCGCCGCATCGCGCGCATGGCGCGGCGCTGCAATCGCTGAAGGCGCTTTACGCCGAATATGCCGATTGCGGGGTGGAACTGGCGATCTATGGCCGCACCGATCACGCCGCCGCGATCCTTGCGCGCAAGGCGCTGGCGGTCGATGCCGCCTGCCGCGCCATCGCGCGGCGCGAAGCCCTGCTTCAGGCACTGCACCTCGTGGCCGGATCGATCACGATCGCGGCGATGCTGATCGCAACGCATGCGCCGCTGCCGCTGGCCGCACTGGCGGCGCTGGCTGGCGCGGGCGCGTTCGAGGCCTGGGGCGGCCTCACCCAGTCGCTGCTCCAGCGCGCGCGGGTCAGCGCCGCGCTGGGCCGGCTGGCACAGATCACCGCGCTGCAGCCAAGGCCCGCAAGCCCCCCCTTGTCCGCAGGGGCAGGGTCCGAACTGTCGTTCGGCTGGAACGGCCAGACCGCGCTGGTCCGTCCGGGCGAGCGGATCAGGCTGACCGGGCCATCGGGCTGCGGCAAGAGCCGCCTGGTCGAAACGCTGGTTGGCCTGCGCGCCGACGCCCCGCAGGGAATCGCCATCGGCGACCGCCCCGTGTCCGACATCGGCCTCGATCACTTGCGCAGGCTGTTCGCCTTGTCCGCGCAGGACGCGCCGCTGATCGCCGGAACCGTCGCCGACAACTTGCGCCTCGCCCGGCCCGACGTGACCGAAGCGGACATGTGGGCGGCACTGGCCACCGCCTGCCTGGCCGAGACCGTCCACGCGCTGCCGCAAGCGCTGGACACCTGGCTTGGCAGCGCCGGCGCGCGGCTTTCGGGCGGCCAGCGCAAGCGGCTGTCACTGGCGCGCGCGCTGCTGGCGGACAAGCCCTGGCTGGTGCTCGACGAGCCGAGCGAAGGGCTGGACCTTGCCACCGAGCGGCAGCTTTGCGCGAATCTCGACATGTGGTTGCAGGAAACCGGAACCGGGCTGATCCTCATCAACCATCGGCCGGGGCTGGATCGACTGGCCCAGCGATGCTTCGCGCTTCAGGCGGTCAGCCCCGTGGCTTGACCCGCGCGAACATCGCCGCGCCCGTTTTCGCGCCGGCAGCCGGCGCATCGCAGCGGCCCGGCGCGCCGGCGGGACGCGCCAGTGCGGCCAATGCCGCCGCCGGTCTCGCCAGCGCTTCGGGATTGAGCGAATAGAACACCTGCCGCGCCTCGCGCCGGGTCTGCACCAGATCCGCCTGGCGCAGCACGGCGAGTTGCTGGCTTAGCGTCGACATCGCGATGCCGGTGGCGGCGGCGATATCGCCAACCGCGCGCTCTCCCTCCGCCACGACGCGCAGAATCGCCAGGCGCAGGGGATGACCCAGGATGCGCAAGGTTTCCGCCAGGCCATCGGCTTCGGGCGAGGCAAGGCTCATGATCCGCCGCCCGCGATCTCGGTGTCGTCGATTTCGCTGTAGAACCAGCCCGCCGCGGTGTCGCTGGCCAGCGCTTCGGCGGCAAGGAACCGCGGCTGGGCCAGCAGCCTGTGGCCCGGTCGCCAGCCTTCGGGCGTCAGCACCGTTCCATCCGCCGTGCGTTTGAGCGCGGCGACGAGGCGCAGGATCTCGTCCACCGACCGCCCCACGCTGACCGGATACCAGTTGACCGCCTGCACGATCCCCGCCGGATCGATCACATAGACGGCGCGCACCGACGCGGCATCGCCGGCCTGCGCCGAAACCATGCCGAAGGCGCGGGCGATTTCCAGCGTCGGGTCTTCGACCAGCGGAAACGGGATGGCAACGCCGAACGCATCGCGCAGCGCCCGCACCCAGGCAAGATGCGAGAACAGGCTGTCGACTGAATGGCCCAGCAGCGCGCAATCGAGCGCCGCGAAACGATCGGCTGCTTGCGCGAAAGCGATGAATTCGCTGGTGCAAACGGGCGTAAAATCGGCGGGGTGCGAAAAGAATACCAGCCAGCGCCCGCGAAACTGATCGAGCGAGACCGGCCCGTGCGTGGAGCGCGCCGTGAAATCCGGCGCGGGTTCCCCGATGCGGATGGCGGCGGCCTGCGCCGCGCCCGGTTCCAGATCAACCATGATGGTCCCGCCAGCCAAACAACAAACAATTTCGTGTTTTACGAAAATGACGCAATTGTGGCAACTATCGACTCTCGGCCACGTCTGGCGGTAAAGGCCGATCGACGCCGCCCCGCATTGACGGCGATCAGCAAACCCCGCCGAACATCAGGCGGACGCGGCGGCGAACTGGTCGAAAGCCTCGACCGCCTGCGCCGCGTACATGAGGCTGGGGCCTGCGCCCATGTAGAGCGCCATGCCCATCACTTCCATGATCTCATCGCGGCTGGCGCCGTGCTGCACCGCCGCCTGTGAATGGAAGGCCACGCAGCCATCGCAGCGGATCGCCACCGAAATCGCCAGCGCGATCAGTTCCTTGGTCTTGGTATCGAGCACGCCTTCTTGCGTGGCGGCGCGGGCCATCGCCGAAAACGCCTTCATCACATCCGGCGCGCCAAGGCGGACTTCCTTGATCGCCCCCGAAAGCTCTGTGGCCATGCCCTGCCAGTCCTTGTGCATCGTCATTCTCCTGCTGGGTGGATGGCATCACGGGATGCAGGCGGCATCGAAGGACGAGCGCCGCCGGGATCGCGCCGCTTCGGCCACCGACACGTTTAATCGTATTTTCGTTATATAAGCAATAAACGATTTAATCAAGCGCTATCGCTTTGGTGCCGCGCGGCGCGGTTCAGACCGGCTGGGCCGCGCGCGCCACAACCGATTGCAGTGCGATCCGCTCCAGCGCCAGCCCCGCCTGGTCGATCAGGCTGAGCAGCAGCGGCAACTGGTCTGAGCGCACCGGCGCACGCGCATCGGCGCGCGCCACGCCGAACACACCCAGCGCCCGCCCGCCGGCGCCGAGCGGATGGAACAGCCATTCCGATGCCGTCAGCGTATCCGATCCGCGCCCGGCGGGCTGGTTGTGATCGAAGGCCCAGCGCGCCGCCGCCTGCTCCAGCGTCTCCAGCCGGTCCACCGGCGGAAAGGCGGCGCGCAGGGCCAGGCCATCGTCCGCCGGCAGCAGCAGCACCGCATGCACATCCAGCAGCCGCGCCACTTCGGCGCAGAGCAACTGGCCCAGTTCCGCTTCCTGCCCCACGCCCGCCAGCAACCGCGCGAAGCCGGCCAGCGCGCCGTTCTGTGCGGCGCTGCGCCGCGCCAGCAGTGCCTGCTCGCGCACGCGAGAGGCCAATTGGCTGCTGACCACTGCCACGCCCAGCAGCACCAGCACGGTGATGATGTTCTGCGGATCCTGGATCGTGAACGTGTGAAGCGGCGGAATGAAGAAGAAATTGTAGGCCAGCGACGATACCAGCCCGATGACCACGCCGGTGCGCAAGCCGTGGCGCGTTGCCGCCACCATCACGGGCAGCAGGTAGAGCAAGCCGATGTTGGTGATATTGCCGGCAGCCAGCAGGCTCACGCCCAGCAGCGTGACCAGCGCGACCAGCGCCAGTGCGATTCCATAGCCCGCCGGCTCGCCCCAGGTTTCCCCGCCCCTGCCCGATGCTCGCGTCCCGCGCGCCACCACTTCGCTCATCGGCAGGACGTGGACGGCGACGCCCGGTGTTTCGCGTACCAGCCGGTCCACCACCGATCCGTGGCGAAGTTCGAACCAGCGGGAACGGACCGACTTGCCGACGATCAGTTGCGTGGCGCGCGCCTCGGCCGTGAAATGCGTCAGCCCTTCGGCCACGGAATCCGCCGGCAGCGTGGCAACTTGCGCGCCAAGCTGCGCGGCGAGGTGCAGCGTGGCGGCAAGCTGCGCGTTCTCGGCATCGCCCAGCGTGGCGCTGCGCGCGGTTTCGATATGGACCGCCGTCCACGGTGCGCGCAGCGCATCGGCCAGCCGCCGCGCCGCGCGCACCAGTTCGGTCGATCCGGGCTGCTCGCTGACCGCCACGACCAGCCGGTCCCCCGCCGCCCAGGTGCCCGCCAGCGCATGGGCGCGCAAATAGTCGAGCATCTGCGCATCGACCGATTGCGCGGCGCGGCGCAGCGCCAGTTCGCGCAGCGCCGAAAGGTTGGACTTGGAAAAGAAGTTCCCCAGCGCGCGCGTCGCCTCGTGCGGGATATAGACCTTGCCCGCCTTTAGCCGTTCGATCAGTTCATCGGGCAGAATATCGACCACTTCGATATCGGCCTGGTCGAGCACGCGATCGGGCAGCGTCTCACGCACGCGCACTTTGGTGAACGAGGCGACGACATCGTTCAGGCTCTCGATATGCTGGATGTTGAGCGTGGAATAGACGTCGATCCCCGCCGCCAGCAATTCCTCGACATCCTGGTAGCGCTTGTCATGGCGGCTGCCCGCCGCGTTGGTGTGGGCCAGTTCATCCACCAGCACCAGCCGTGGGTGCCGCGCCAGGATCGCGTCGATATCCATCTCTTCCAGATCGTGGCCGCGATAGGCGATGCGGCGGCGCGGCACGATCTCGAAGCCCTTCAGCCGGGCCTCCGTCTCGGCGCGGCCATGCGTTTCGACGACGCCGACGACGACATCGACCCCGGCCTCGCGCCGCGCCGCGCCGTCGCCCAGCATCTCATACGTCTTGCCGACCCCCGGCGCGGCCCCCAGGAACACCTTGAGGCGCCCCCGCCCTTCCCGCGCGGCGGCGCGCAGGAGGGCGTCGGGGTCCGGCCTGTCGGGGCCGGGCCGGTCAGAGAGCGGCCGGTCGGGCATCACCGCGCCGGGTTTCCGCCCAGCCCATCGAGCGCAAGGTTGAGCGCGAGTACATTGACCCGGCGTTCGCCCAGAAAGCCCAGCAGCGGCGTTTCGGTGCGCTGCGCGATCAGATCGCGCAGCCGCGCCTCGGGCAAGCCGCGCACCGCAGCCACGCGCGCCACCTGATGAAGCGCGGCTTGCGGCGTGACATGCGGATCGAGGCCCGAGGCCGAGGCCGTCACCAGATCGGCGGGGACGGGCAGCGCCGATTCGCTGCGCGCGGCGGCAACATCGCCCGCGATCCTTTCGGCCAGGGCACGACTGGTCGGACCGAGGTTCGATCCCGAAGAAGACGCCGCGTCATAGCCCGCGCCCGCCGCCGAGGGCCGGCCGTGGAAATAGGCCGGGCTGGCGAAGGCCTGCCCGATCAGCCGCGATCCGATCACGCGGTCCCCGTGCCGGATCAGGCTGCCATTGGCCTGCGCGGGAAACAGCACCTGGGCCAGCCCGGTCAGCGCCGCCGGATAGGCAAGGCCGAGCAGGCCCGCGAACAGCGCGGTCAGCACCAGCGCGGGGCGGATGGCGGATGTGAAGTCTTTCAGCATGTGCGTGTCCTTCAGGCGAGTTGCAGGCCGGCGACCGCAAGGTCGATCAGCTTGATGCCGATGAACGGGGCGATCAGGCCGCCCAGCCCATAGACGGCAAGGTTGCGCGCCAGCAGCGGCCCGGCCGCCATCGGCGTATAGCGTACCCCTTTCAGCGCCAGCGGCACCAGCAGGGGGATGATCAGCGCATTGAAGATGATCGCGGACAGGATCGCGCTGTTGGGCGAAGCCAGGTGCATCACGTTGAGCACGCCCAGATCGGGATAGAGCGCGACGAACATCGCCGGGATGATCGCGAAGTACTTGGCCACGTCGTTCGCCACCGAGAACGTGGTCAGCGCGCCGCGCGTCATCAGCAGTTGCTTGCCCAGGCCGACGATCTCGATCAACTTGGTCGGATCGCTGTCGAGGTCGACCATGTTGCCCGCCTCGCGCGCGGCCTGCGTGCCCGTGTTCATCGCCACGCCGACATCGGCCTGGGCCAGCGCCGGCGCAGCGTTGGTGCCATCGCCGCACATCGCGACAAGCCGGCCGCCCTTCTGCTCCTGCCGGATCAGCGCCAGCTTGTCCTCGGGCGTCGCTTCGGCCAGGAAATCATCGACCCCGGCCTCGGCCGCGATGGCGGCGGCGGTCAGCGGGTTGTCGCCGGTGATCATCACCGTGCGGATGCCCATGCGGCGCAACTGGGCGAAGCGTTCACGCACGCCGGCCTTGATCACGTCCTTCAGGGCGATCAGACCCAGCAGCCGCCCGTCGCTCGCCACGGCCAGCGGCGTCTGTCCGGACCGCGCGATGTCCTCGGTCAGGCGGCGCAGTTCCTCGGCGGCGGGGCTGCCGGCGGCTTGCGGATTGGCGCGCAGGATCGCATCGACCGCGCCTTTCTGCACCAGCCGCTCGCCCATACGCACGCCAGAGAGGCGCGTCTGCGCGGTGAACGGGATCACGTCCGACCCGCCCGGCAGTTCGCGCGTCGCCACTCCGAAGCCCTCGCGCGCCAGCACGACGATCGAGCGGCCTTCGGGCGTTTCATCGGCCAGGCTGGCCAGCAGCGCGGCTTCGGCCAACGCATCGCTGGAAACCCCCGCCAGCGGCCGGAAGCTGTCGGCCTGGCGGTCGCCGATGGTGATTGTGCCAGTCTTGTCGAGCAGCAGCACATCGACATCGCCCGCCGCTTCCACCGCGCGGCCCGATTTGGCGAGCACGTTGAAGCGCACCAGCCGGTCCATGCCGGCGATGCCGATGGCCGATAGCAGCGCGGCGATCGTCGTCGGGATCAGCGTGATGAGCAGCGCGGCCAGCACCGCCACCGGAATGCCGCCGCCCGCATAGCGCGCGAAGCCCGGGATCGTGGCGACGGCGATCAGGAAGATGATCGTCAGCCCGACGAGCAGGATGGTCAGCGCGATCTCGGTGGGCGTCTTCTGGCGTTCGGCGCCTTCGACCAGCGCGATCATGCGATCGAGAAAGCCCTGTCCCGGTTCCTGCGTGACGCGCACGGTGATCGCGTCCGAAATCACGCGCGTGCCGGCGGTTACGGCCGAACGATCGCCCCCCGCCTCGCGGATCACGGGCGCGCTTTCGCCGGTGATCGCCGCTTCGTTCACCGAAGCGACGCCTTCGATCACTTCGCCATCGGCGGGGATGAGATCGCCGGTCTCGACGCGGACGAGATCGCCCTTGGCCAGTTGCGACGCGGGCACGACCTTGCCTGAGGGCAAGCGTGCAGTCAGGTCGGACTTGGTGGCGCGCAGCGACGCCGCCTGGGCCCGGCCGCGCCCTTCGGCCAGCGCTTCGGCGAAGGTGCCGAACAAGACCGTCAGCCACAGCCAGGCGATCAGTTGCACCTGGAACGCCACGGGCAGTCCGCTGCCGCCAAGGGCCAGCAGAACGGTAAGCAATAGCGCCACCACGGCGGTGGTGAACAGCACCGGATTGCGCACCAGAGCGCGCGGCGCCAGCTTGCGGAAGGCATCGCCGATCGCGGGAACGACCAGTTTTGCCGAGAACATCGAGGATGGAGTGGTCATGGCAATGCCCTCTTCAGAACAGTGGGCCGGACGCCATCGCGAGATGATCGGCGATGGGGCCGAGCGCGAGGCCGGGCAGGAACGTGAGGCCGCCGACGATCAGGACGATGCCGATCAGCAGGCCAACCCACAGCGGGCCGGTGGTGGGAAAAGATCCTGCACTTTCAGTGACTTGCTTCTTCGCGGCCAGGCTGCCGGCGATGGCCAGCACCGGCACGATCATGAAGAACCGCCCGATCCACATCGCCACGGACAGCAATCCGTTGTAGAACGGCGTCCCCGCCGACAGGCCGGCAAAAGCCGAGCCATTGTTGCCGGCGCCCGAGCTAAAGGCATAGAGAATCTCGGAAAAACCGTGCGGCCCCTTGTTGAGCGGGCCGGCCAGTCCAGCGGGCAGAACCGCACTGAGAGAGGACAGAGCCAGGATACACAGCGGCAGAACGGCTATCGACAGCACCGCCAGCTTGACCTCGCGCGCCTCGATCTTCTTGCCGACATATTCGGGCGTCCGGCCCACCATCAACCCGGCGACAAACACCGCGAGCAGCGCGAACAGCAGGAAGCCATAGATCCCCGCACCCACCCCGCCGACGACGATTTCGCCAAGCTGGATGTTGAACAGCGGGATCATGCCACCCAGCGCGGTGAAGCTGTCGTGCATGGCGTTGACCGCGCCGCAAGACGCCGCCGTGGTGACGGCCGAGAACAGCGCGCTGGCGGCGATGCCGAAGCGCACCTCCTTGCCTTCCATGTTGCCGCCGGCGATGCCCAGCGCATGGTGGATCGGATTGCCGGCCGCTTCCTGCCAGTAGACCACGCCGACGCCGGCGACGAAGATCAGCAGCATCGCGGCGAGGATCGCCCAGCCCTGGCGGGTGTTGCCCACCGCCTTGCCGAAGCACCAGGTCAGCCCGGCACCGATCGCGAAGATCGACAGCATCTGCACCAGGTTGGTCAGCGCACTGGGGTTTTCGAAGGGATGCGCCGAATTGGCGTTGAAGAAGCCGCCGCCGTTGGTGCCCAGCATCTTGATCGCTTCCTGGCTGGCGACGGGGCCAAGCACGATCGTCTGCCGCACGCCTTCCAGAGTCGTCGCGTCGATGGACGATGCGAGGGTCTGCGGCGCGCCGCTGGCGATCAGGAACAGCGCATAGAGGATGCAGGCCGGCAGCAACAGGTACAGCGTCACCCGCGTGCAATCGGCCCAGAAATTGCCCACCGTCGCCGCCTCTTGCCGGGCGAAGCCGCGAAACAGCGCGAAAGCCACGGCGATGCCCGTCGCGGCGCTGAGGAAGTTGTGGATGGTCAGCCCCAGCATCTGGCTGAGGTTGCTCATCGCCACTTCGCCCGAATACCATTGCCAGTTTGTGTTGGTGACGAAGCTGATGGCGGTGTTCATCGCCCCGTCCGGGCCGATCGCGGCAAGGGCGCGCGGGTTCATCGGCAAGACCGCCTGCAAGCGCAGCACGGCATAAGTGAACAGCAGCAGCACCAGTTGGAACAGCAGCATGTGCAGCGCATAGCGCCGCCAGCCCTGCTCCGCCGCGGGATCGATCCCGGCCAGCCGGTAAAAGCCCCGTTCGACCGGGCCGAGCAGGCGGTGGAGCGGCGTGGCGCGGCCTTCGTAAAGCGCGAAAAGCCACAGCCCCATCGGCTTGGCCAGCGCGATCACCAGCGCGATGAAAACGGCGATAAGGGTCCAGCCCTGAAAGGTCATGATGCGTCCCCCTAGAAACGCTCGGGCCGGATCAGCACGGCGACGAGATAGGCAAGCAGGCCAAGCGCGGTCAGCCCGGCGAGTGTCAGCGACAGGTCCATCGTTCGCCCCTCAGGCCTTGTCGCACAGGCGGACATAGGCGAACGTCAACAGCGTCAGGCCGGCGAGCACCGCCAGCCAGGTCAGGTCGTTCATGGTGAATTCCTTTGCATGCCGGCCCGGCGCCAGCGGGCGCGGGCGGCACCGTGCGCTGTGCGGGCGAACGGCGTTAAGGTTCCACGGGGAATTCGCTGCGCCGCATAAAGAACGCGTAAAGCCACGGCCGTGCCGGCCCGGACGTTTGGCTTATGCCCGGCTTCGCGCTACGAGGCGGGATGCAGGATGTTTCGTTTCCCGACCGCGCCGTGCAGGGGCAGGCGCTGGCCCGCCGCGATGTAGAGGCGCTGGCCAACATCGCCGCCCCCGCGCATCTGACCGATTGCGACCTGGAAGATGCCGACCTTGCCGGGCTGGAGCTGACGGGCTGGACGTTCGAGCGGTGCACGCTGCGCCGCGCGCGGCTGGTCGACGCCCGGCTGGATGGCACGCGGTGGACGGCCTGCCGGGGGGCCTTCGCCGATTTTTCCGACGCCGAACTGGATGGCGCCGCCTTCGAGGGCAGCGATTTCAACAACGCCGCGTTCTGCCGCGCCATGCTGGCTTCGGCCACGTTCAAGGGCTGCAAGCTGACCGGTGCTGACCTTTCGGACATCCGGGGCATGGGGCTGGTGTTTGAAGAATCGCTGCTGGTCAGCACCCGGCTGGCCGGGCGCTCGTTCCGCAAGCAGACGTTGCGCCGGGTGGACCTGAGCCAGGCGGACCTGCGCAAATGCGATTTCCGCGCCACGGTGTTCGAAGGATGCAGCCTGCGCGATGCCAATCTGGCGGGCGCGCATTTCGAAAATGCCGACTTGCGCGGCGCGGACCTTGGCGGGCTGCGGCTGATCGATGCCGCGCTGTTCCGGGGCGCGACGATCAGCACCGATCAGGCCAGCCAGTTGCTGGCGGAACTTGGCCTCAAGCTGGGCTGAGGCGGCCAGGTGCGGTTCTATCGCCTGGATACATCGGCCGGCGGCATCGCGGCGGCGCTGGATGCGGCGCGCAACGGCGATGTCTGGGAAGGCGGCGGGGTGCTGCCGGGGCACTATGCGCCGGTGGTCATTCGCGGGGCTGGCGGCGGGCGGCAACTGGTGCCGCGCCAGTGGGGCGTGCCGCCGCCGCCGCGCGGCAGCCATCCGGTCACGACCGTGCGCAACCTGGCCAGCCCGTTCTGGATCGGCACGCTGCGCCACACCCAGTTTCGCTGCCTCGTGCCGATGACCGCGTTCGCGGCGGCAAGCGGAGCGCAGGACTGGATCACCGTGCCTGCATCGCCGGTCTTTGCCGCGGCCGGCATCTGGCGCGAGTCCGAAGTGGCCAGCTTTGCGGTGCTGACGACCGGCCCGGACGATGCGCCCAGCGGCCCTGCGATGCCCGCGATCCTTCACCCCCGGCACTACGCGCGGTGGCTGGCCGATGACTGGAAGCAGGCGCAAGCCCTGATCGCCCCCTTCCCTGCAGACATGCTGGGCATGGTCCGCGCGGCGGGGGGATAAGCGCCTATTCGGCCGGAAGCGGCAGCAGCGGAATCGCCGCCCGGGATGGCTGCGCCGCGACAGAGTGCAGGCGCGGCTGTTCGAAGCGGAGCATGTCGGACAGCCCCAGCAAGTAGGCCAGCAGCGATTCCGCGCCCCGGTTCTCGTTGGCGCGATCGGGGTGCAGGCCATCGCGGCAACTGCCCGTTTCCGTATCGACGAGCGGCAGGCCCAGATCGTTCACCCCCAGGAACCAGGCAAAGGCGCGCCGCGCCTCAGTGCGCCAGCCGGGTGCTGGCGATACCGCCTGCGCGGCCAGGCACGCCGCGATCGTCGCGCAGGCTTCCACCGGCTGCTGATCGAAGGCATGCGGCTTTTCGCGCGACACCAGCAGGAAGCCATTCGATCCGACCGGGCGGAAATGTCCGTCGGGCGCGGTCTGCACGCCCAGCAGCCAGCGCAGGCTGCGCAGGCCCGCCTCGATCGGCCGGGGATTGCCCATGGCCTTGCCGGTCACGATCAGCGCTTCGCACAAGCGGGCGTTGTCATAGACCAGCCGGTCCTCGAACCACACCCAGTCGGCGCTTTCGCACGCCAGCAGCAGGCCTTCCAGCCGCTCTGCCAGAATGTGCCGCAGCCGCGCCGCCGCACTGTCGCGCGGGTGGGCATCGCAATAAGGGGCCAGCCCCAGCAGCGTGAAGGCCCAGGCGCGCGGCGAGGTGAATGTCTCCACCACGGCCAGTGCCTGCGCGAACAGCCCCGCCGCCCAGCGTGACGGCAGCAGGCCATCGCCCGCCCCCGCGCAGACGCCCAGCGCCCACAGCGTGCGGCCGTGGCTGTCTTCCGATCCGGTCGGCTCCAGCCAGCGCCGGTCATAGCCCATGAAGTTGCGGAAGCGGCCGGTGTCGGGATTCCAGGCGTGCTGGATGAAGGCGGCAAAGCGCGGCGCCATGGTTTCCAGCGGGATCGCCGCCGCGTCGATCCCATCGCCGCCGACATGCCCGCAGCACAACAGCAGCCCGCGCGCGTTGTCATCCACGCAATAGCCGTGGTCGCGATCGGGAATGCCGTGGACGGCGTGCTGGAACAGCCCGGTATCGTCGCACATCGTGGCGAAATGGGTGAAAGCCAGGTCCGGCAGCGGATGCGAGCGGCCCGCGCCCGCCTGATGCGCCAGGAACGCCCCGGCCGGGCCATGGCGGATCGCCGCCAGGAAGGCATCGCGATAGCGCAGCGCGGTGTTGGCCCAGGTCATCGGCCGGCTGGTCAGGTAGGCCTTGCGGCCCATGGCCAGGCGCGCATGCTCGTCCACCAGCAGGTCGGTCACCGCCGCGCCAAGGCCATCAGGATCGCCGAACGGCACCAGCACGCCCGATCCGTCGACCAGCAGTTCCACCGCATGCCAATAGGGCGTGGACACCACCGGCCGGCCGATGCCGTGCGAATAGGCCAGCGTGCCCGATGTCATCTGCGATTCGACCAGATAGGGCGTCACATAGACATCGCACATCGCGATGTGTTCCAGCAGTTCGGGCCGATCGACGAAGCGGTTGAGGAACACCACATGGCCATCGAGGCCAAGGGCGCCCACGCGCGCGACCAAGCTTTCGCGATAGGCCTCGCCCGCGTCGCGCAGCAGCGCCGGGTGCGTCGCGCCCATCACCACGTAAAGCGCATCGGGCGCCTGGGCGAGGACGACGGGCATCGCCTCGATCATCGTTTCGATGCCCTTGTTCGGGCTGATCAGGCCAAACGTCAGGATCACGCGGCGGCCGGCATAGCCCAGCCGTTCCTTGGCGGCCTGCGGCACGGTCAGCGGCACATCGGGGATGCCGTGCGGGATGACCGTGACCCGGCCGGCTTCGGCGCCATAGGTATCGACCAGGATTTCGCGCGCCTTTTCGGCCATGACCACGACGCGCGCCGACGCGGCGAGAATGGCCTCGATCACCGTGCGCTGCGCGGCGCTGGGCCGATCGAGCACGGTGTGCAGCGTGGTGACCAGCGGCACGCGCAGCGCGGCGATCAGGCCCAGGACATGGTGCCCGGCCTCGCCGCCGAAAATGCCGAATTCGTGCTGCAGGCAGGCGACATCGAAGCCCTGCCCGTTGATGAATTCCGCCGCCGCCAGATAATCGCCCGGATCGTCCTGCGCGATCGTGGCGCGCACGTGCGGCGGATAATCGTAGTGCCCGCCCGGATCGCACATCGCGATGATCGCGGTCGCGGCCACGTCATCGCCGTGGCGGACCGCCAGTTCCAGGTCGGTGGTGAACGTCGCGATGCCGCAGCGGCGCGGCAGCGCGTTGCCGATGAAGGCAATGCGCAACTGGCGTGTCAGGACATCGTCTCAGAGCTTGCCTTTCGGCTTGCGCATCAGGGCGTTGACCGGCGATGCCCCAGCCGGGGCGATGGCCACGGGCGCCTTGGCCTTTTCGGTCTTGGGCTTGCGGACTTCGCGATTGCTGCGCTTTTGCGATTTGGCCATGTCAGTAAGATCCCGTGTGAGGCGATCGGTTCGCCGATCGCAAGGGGGTGGCCGCCACCGGCCCATCGCGCCGGCGCGACAGGCAAAGCGGATCGAATTTTCGCGGTCGCAATGCCTTAGCACGCTTTGGCCGCGTGTTGGCATGAATTCGGGCTGCGGTCAGGGCAGCCGGTTCTCGTCGGTATAGATATCGAAGCGGGTCAGCGTGACCGGGCCGAACGTGGTGGTCAGCGCGGCGTCGGCCGCATCGCGCCCGCGCGCCATCAGGATGCGGCCGCTGCGCGGGCGGTTGTGCCGCGCATCCAGCACATACCAGCGCCCATCGAGATAGGCTTCGAACCAGGCCGAAAAATCCATCACGCCCTCCACCGCCGGCAGGTCCATGTCGCCCAGATAGCCGGTGCAATAGCGCGCCGGGATGTTCATGCAGCGGCACAGCGTGATCGCCAGGTGCGCGTAATCGCGGCAGACGCCGACTTGTTCGTGGAACACGTCCCACGCCGTCTTGGTGGGGCGCGCCGCCATGTATTCGAAGCGGATGTGGCGATGCACATAGCCGACGATGGCCTGCACCAGTTCCCAGCCCTGCGGCACGTTGCCGAACAGGCCCCAGGCCACTTCGGTCAGCCGGTCGGTCTCGCAATAGCGGCTGGCCAGCAGGTACAGCAGCACGTCGTCGGGCAGTTCGGCCAGCGCCACCTGGCGGGCATCGGGCGCCACCGGATCGGGCACGAAGGCGTCCTCGATCACGAAGCCGCAGGAAATGGTGATGCCGCCCGCCGGCATCGTCAGCCGGGTGCAGATGTTCCCGAAACCATCGACATAATCGTACAGCGGGACATCGGGCGTGGTGAAGATGCGCTGGGCGGTGCGCAGATCCTTGTTGCGCGATGCGTGGACGCTCAGGTTCGCGAGCATCGGCACGGGCTGGTCGCAGGTGAAACCGATATCATATCCGGCGCGGATCAGCATGGAGCAAGGCGCTTTCGTGCGAGGGATGATCCACGACGCGGACCGGAATGGCAGAGGAAAACCCCGCAACCGTTCAGCTTGCGGCGAGCCGGTTCAGCACGGGCGGGGCCTGGCCGCGAGTGTACACCGCCCTCCCCGTTTGACCAACCGCCATCTTGGCCGGGCGCGCGATCATGGCACTGGCCAGCGCGGACAAAGCCCGGCACAAAGGCGCCGGCGCTATTGCCGGGGGGAAACCATATGTGCTTTTCGGCCGGCGCCAGCTTTGCCGCTGCGGGCGTGCTCGCGGTCACGGGCCTTGCCACGCTGCGCCACGTGCGCGAACCGCGCGCGCTGCTGTTCGCCGCCGTACCGCTGTTGTTCGCGGTGCACCAGTTCACCGAAGGCTTCGTCTGGCTGGGCCTGACCGGCCACATCGGACCCGTGGCGCTGGGCCACGTGACCTTCCTGTTCATGCTCTATGCGCAAGGCGTCCTGCCGCTGCTGATGCCGCTGGCCGTGCTGCTGATGGAGCCGCCCGGCCGGCGCCGCACCGCCATCGTCGCGCTCACCGCCCTGGGCGCACTGGTCTTCGCGTGGATGACCACCGGCCTGATCGCCTTCGAAAGCCAGTGCTTCGTCGAACAGCATTCGATCGCCTATCGCAACCCGATGACGAGCCGGTTCTGGGTGTCGGTGCTCTATATCCTGGCGACCTGCGGCGCGCTGGTGCTCTCCACCCATCGCGTGGTGCGCTGGTACGGCGTGCTCAACGTCGTCGGACTGACGATCGCGCATATCATCAAGGCCTATGCCTTCGCCTCGGTCTGGTGCTTCTATGCCGCGACGCTGAGCGTGGTGATCTACTGGCAGTTCGCCAGCAGCAATATCGACGTGGCGAACCCCAACGGCGTCTCGCCGATCCTGCGGCCCTTCCTGCTGCCCTGGCTGCGGCTGAAGCGCGCGGCGGGCGCGCGAAAAGGCGAACCGACCGCCTAACCGGCGCGCGGCCCCTGCGCCACATCCGGCGGCACGTCCAGGATCTGCCGCGCCAGTTCCTGCCCGGAAAGCCACGCGCATTCCACCCTCGGCCCCAGCAGCCAGTCGCCGCAGACCCCCAGCCCGCTCTCCGCGTTCCACAGCGCGCCAAGTCCCAGCCCCGCGCTCATCGCATAGCGCCAGCGGTGGGCGCTGGCCGCGATCAGTTCGGGCAGGTCGATGCCCAGCGCGGCGGCCAGTTCGTCAAGCAGCAGCGCGGCGATTTCGCCCACCGAATACTCCAGATGGCGCGTCGACCAATCCGCCCGCGCCTGCACCACCCAGCCTTCCACCCCGGATCGCCCGGGCTTGGCCGCATTCCGCGCCGCCCAACCGATCGGCCCGGCATCGCGCAGCATGTCGATCGCGCCGGGCACGCGGTCGGCAAAGGCGAACATCGCGGTCCAGCATGGCTGCGAGCGCGCCAGCATCACTTCGCGGGCCATCGCGAAATCGTGAAGCGACAGGAACGGCAGCGCCTGTTCCGCCGGCACCGCCAGCACCACGGCATCGAAGCCGGTGAACCACACCGTGCCGGCGCGCAGCCGCCAGCCCTCGTCCCGCTGTTCGCCGCCCCGCTGCTCGCCGTCCCGCTCGATGCGATCGACCGGGCTGTTCCAGCGCACGTCGCGCTCGCCCGCCATCGCCTTGATGATGGCGTTCATGCCCGGCGTGCCGATCCAGGCATCGGACGCGGGCAGCGGCCAGGGGGAAACGACGCCGCACTTTTCCCAGGCGTCCACTTGCGCCCGAAACCCCGGCGCACGCGCGGTGAAGTATTGCGCACCATGATCGAACGTCGCCTGGCCCAGCGGCGTGTCGATCCGGCGCGTGGACATGCGCCCGCCGGGGCCGCGCGCCTTGTCGAACACGGTCACGCCGCAACCGATCGCCGACAGCGCATCGGCGCAGGACAGGCCGGCCATCCCGGCCCCGACAATGGCAATTCGCATGGCGGGCGCTTCGTTTTCCTGTCGAGTTGAGCGGCGGAGGGCCTGGCGCGGCCGATCGTCGCGACGGCACGCTTGATCGGTGGCGCTGGCCGGGGCAACATGCCCAAAGGGCCACGTCGCACACCATCACGCGCGCCCATAAGCGCACAAGGCATTGAGGATGACGCCATGTCCCTGTCGAGCATGATCGATACCAGCGCCGTGGCGGCGGTGATCAGCAATCCCCGCCTGCCCGACAACCCGATCGGCGAATGCAACGCCGCGTTCGAAGCGCTGACCGGCTATGCCCGCGACGAGATCATCGGGCGCAATTGCCGTTTCCTGGCCGGCCCCGCCACGGAGCCGGTGCTGACCGCCGAAATCGCCACTTCGGTGCGCGAACGCCGCCCGGTGCTGGTGGAAATCCTCAACTACAAGAAAGACGGCACACCGTTCCGCAACGCCGTGCTGGTGGCGCCGATCTTCGACGACAATGGCGAACTGGAATTCTTCCTGGGTTCGCAGATGGAAGTCGGATCGACGGCCGACGCCGCCGCCCCCCAACGCCGCGCCCGCGCCCGCGACCAGATCGACACCCTGTCAAAGCGCCAGCGCGAAGTGCTGCTGGAAATGGCGGCGGGCAAGCTCAACAAGCAGATCGCCTATTCGCTGGGCATCGGCGAACGAACGGTAAAGATGCACCGCGCCGCGGTGATGGTGGCGCTGGGCGTGCAATCCTCGGCCGAAGCCATCCGGATTGCCGTCGAAGCGGGGTATTGAGCCCCGGCGCAACGGCACGAATCCCGGCTCGAAGCCATGCCGAAGATCCGCAGCCCGATCGCCCGGATCACCGTAACACCCACGGAAAAGAAAGGCTTGCTGACCATCCAACCGGAAGGCCGCCTCACCCAAATCATCGCGCTGGCAACCGGCAAACCGGCCCCAAAAACAGAATGCGCGATATCGATGGAGCGGGTAGCGGGAATCGAACCCGCATAGCCAGCTTGGAAGGCTGGTGCTTTACCACTAAGCTATACCCGCTCGTCAGACCCTGACGATCTTCGCGGCGCTTGCCATCAAGGCGGCCCTCGCGTCAATCCCTTTGCGACACGCGAGCCATGCCGCCGGACCCGGCGGGGTGCGCCTAGAGCAGCGAATTGAGCAGCCGCGCGGCGTTTTCGGCCAGTTTGCGCGGCAGGGAGCGGCGGCGCCACTGGGCCAGGTCGATCGGATCGCTGCCGGCGACATAGCCCTTGAGAATCGCCTCGGCACGCGCCACGCTGGGCCGATCGTACAGGATCAGGCTGGCTTCCTCGTTCAGGTGGAACGAGCGCAGATCGACATTGCTCGACCCGACGATTCCCACCTCGCCATCGACGCAGAGCGCCTTGGCGTGCAGCAGGTAATCGCGATAGCGATGGATGCGCACGCCCGCCGCCAGCAGTTCGTCGTAGAAGCTGGACTGCGAAAGGTTCACCAGCCACTGGTCGACCACCGCCGAGACCACCAGGTCCACCCGCACCCGCCGCGCGCTGGCCGATCGCATCGCCGAGAGGATGTCGTCGTCGGGAATGAAATAGGGCGTCACGATGATCACGTGATCGCGCGCCTGGTGCAGTTGCCACACCAGGATCGTCTGGAATCCATCGAAGGGATAGGCCGCGCCACTGGGGAGGAGCTGAAGCTGCGCCGCCCCCGACGCGCCGGGCAATTGCGCGTGGGGCGCCGGAGGATCGCCGGTTTCCAGGCTCCAGTCGCCATCGACCAGCGCGGCCATGCTGGCCACCACCGGGCCGGTCACGCGCACGATCAGTTCGCGATTGACCACGCCGGGGCGAAAATCGCGCGCCACGATGTTCTGCGATCCGGCATAGCCGATCGCCCCGTCGATCACGTAGAGCTTGCGGTGATTGCGCATGTCGCGGCGGGTGCGGCCGCGCAGCAGGCGGAACGGCAGGGCCTCGTGAAACGCCACGCCTTCGCGCGCCAGCATCGCGCGCGTGCCCTTGCGCCAGCGCGCCGAACCGACCGGATCGAACATCACGCGCACCGCCAGCCCGCGCGCCACGGCCCGGCCCAGCGCGCCCGCCACCGCCTGGCCGACCGCATCGTCGGCAAAGATATAGGCCGTGATCCGCACCGACTGCCGGGCGCCGTCTATATCCGCGATCAGCCGTGCGATCGTGGCGTCGTAATCGTCGAGCAGTTCGGCGCTGTTGCCGCCGCAGGCGGTCATCTGGCCCAGCCCTTCGGCCAGCGCGGCGATCGGCCCGGCGGCGCCCAGCGCCGGCGGAAAGGCCGCGCGCTGGCGGCGGGCCAGTTCCGCCAGCCAGGGGGCAAGCGCCTTGAACCGCTCGCGCCGCCAGGCCGGGAAGCGCGGGCTGCCGATGGCCAGGAACAAGAGCAGTCCCGGCACCGGCAGGAAAAAGATCAGCAGCAGCCACGCCCGCGCCGCCGCCGGGGTGCGGCGCAGCGGCACCACCGCCAGCGCGCCGATACGGATAACCCATTCCAGGCCATACCAGATCAGTTCACCGGGAGGGATCGAAGCCAGCATCGCGCGGACCCTATGGCCAGTGGCCGCCCGCGGCAATGGCGGCGGAACATCTCTCCGGCGATGGCGTTCTGGCAGGATCGAGCGGCGCGCGGCCGACATGCGCGGACCCGCCTTTCCATTGCAGGAGCAGGCATGCCCAATTCCCCCAAGACCACCCCCTCACCCAGCCTTGACAACGCGCTTGGCAAGCCAAGGCCCGGGCAAGCTCGCCCGCCGATCGACGAACACGCCGGAAACGGCGGCGAACTTCATCAGGACATCGCCGAGGATGGCGACCACCACGATGGCGCCGCGCACCTGACCGACAATTTCGGGCACCGCATCGCCGACAACCAGAACAGCCTGCGCGCCGGCGAGCGCGGCCCGACGCTGCTGGAAGACTTCATCCTGCGCGAGAAGATCTTCCACTTCGATCACGAACGGATTCCCGAACGCATCGTCCACGCGCGCGGATCGGGCGCGCACGGCGTGTTCGAATGCACGCGGGCCATCCCCGACCTGACCAAGGCCTCGATCTTCCAGCAGAAGGGCGCCAGTTGCCCGGTCTTCGTGCGCTTTTCCACGGTGGCTGGCGGCGCCGGATCGGTCGACACCCCGCGCGACGTGCGCGGCTTCGCGGTCAAGCTCTATACCGATAGCGGCAACTGGGATCTGGTGGGCAACAACATTCCGGTGTTCTTCATCCAGGATGCGATCAAGTTTCCCGATCTCGTCCACAGCGTGAAGATGGAAGCCGATCGCGGCTATCCGCAGGCGGCATCGGCGCACGACACCTTCTGGGATTTCGTCAGCCTGATGCCCGAATCGATGCACATGGTGATGTGGGCAATGTCGGACCGGGCGATCCCGCGATCGCTGCGCATGATCGAGGGCTTCGGCGTCCACACCTTTCGCCTGGTCAACGCGGCGGGCGAAGGGCGCTTCGTGAAATTCCACTGGAAGCCGGTGCTGGGCATGGCCTCCACCACCTGGGACGAAGCCGTGAAGATCGCCGGCGCCGATCCCGATTTCCACCGGCGCGACTTGTTCGAGGCGATTGCCGCGGGCGATTTTCCGCAATGGGATATGGGCGTCCAGGTGTTCGACGAGGCCTGGGCGGCGAAGCAGCCCTATGACGTTCTCGACGCGACCAAGCTGATCCCCGAAGAGGAGATTCCGGTCGAGATCGTCGGCCGGATGACACTGAACCGCAATGTCGACAATTTCTTCGCCGAGACCGAGCAAGTGGCCTTCATGCCCACCAACGTGATCCCCGGCATCGATTTCACCAACGACCCGCTGCTGCAAGGGCGCCTGTTCTCCTATCTCGACACGCAGAAGTCGCGGCTGGGCACCGCCAATTTCCACCAGATCCCGATCAACGCGCCCAAGTGCCCGTTCCACAACTTCCAGCGCGACGGCATGATGCAGACGCTGGTGCCCGCCGGCCGCGCCAACTACGAGCCGAACAGCCTGGCCGAAGCGGGCGAGGATTCCGGCCCGCGCGCCTGCCCGGAAACCGGGTTCACCTCGTTCACAGCCAACGATGAACGCAACGACGGTTCGGCCAAGCTGCGCATCCGCGCCGAACTTTTCGCCGATCACTACAGCCAGGCCCGGCTGTTCTATCGTTCGCAGACGGCAAACGAGCAGGCGCATATCGCCTCGGCCATCGTGTTCGAACTGTCCAAGGTGCAGATGGCGCATGTCCGCATTCGCGTCGTCGCGCGGTTGCGCAACATCGACGAGGACCTGGCCAGCCGCGTCGCCGCCGGCCTGGCGATGGACCTGCCCGAAAAAGCCGAAGCCGCGCGAGCGCCGATCGATATGAAGCGATCCGATGCGCTGTCGATCCAGAAGCAGGCAACCGACACGCTCAAGGGCCGCAAGGTGGGCATCCTTTTCGCAGAGGGATCGGACAAGGCCTCCATCGACACGCTGAAAGCCGAGATCGAAGGCGCGGGCGGCACCGCCTTCCTCGTCGCGCCCATGATCGGGCCGATCCGGGTCAAGGGCGGCACGTTGGCCGCCGATGGCCAGCTTGCCGGCTCGCCCTCGGTCTTGTTCGATGCGGTCGCTTCGATCCTGATGCCCGATGCCGCCGAAAAGCTGACGCGCGACGGCGCCGCGATCCAGTGGTTCATGGACGCTTTCGCCCACTGCAAGACCATCGCCCACTGCAAGGGCACGCAAGTCCTGCTCGACAAGGCCCATGTCTCACCCGACGAAGGCGTCGTCCCGATCGAGGACTTCCTGAAAGCGGGCACAAAGCGCCACTGGGCGCGCGAACCCAAGGTGCGCGACCTGGCATAGCATCGCTTGAGATCATCGGGCCGCGGGGGCTGGGAAATGGCGCGCCCGGCAGGGTTCGAACCTGCGGCCCCAAGCTTAGAAGGCTCGTGCTCTATCCAGCTGAGCTACGGGCGCGTCGATACGGCCATAGCGTGCTTTCCCGACAAGTAAAATCACGTTAGGCAGCGCACATGGACCAGCCGCTTTCCCGCATCGACGGCAGCGCCGGCGCTCGCCGGCACTTTCGCTATTTCGACTATGTGATGGCGGCGTTCGTCGCCATCCTGTTGCTGTCGAACCTGATCGGCGCGGCCAAGCTGGCGACGGTGTGGGGGTTCACCTTCGGCGCGGGCATCCTGTTTTTCCCGGTGTCCTACGTGCTGGGCGACGTGCTGACCGAGGTTTATGGCTATGCCAACGCGCGGCGCTGCGTGTGGGCGGGCTTCTTCGCGATGGTGTTCATGGCGTTCATGAGCTTCGTCGTCGTCGCCATGCCGCCCTCGCCCGGCTGGGGCTGCGCCGCCAGCAGCGATCCCGCCTATGCCGGCGTGCTCAAGGCCAGCAATGCCGGGGCGATCTGCCAATCGACGTACGATTCCGTGTTCGGCAGCACCTGGCGCATCGTGATCGCATCGATCACCGCGTTCTGGGCGGGCGAGTTCGTCAACAGCTTCGTGCTGGCCAAGATGAAGATCCTGACCAAAGGCCGGCATCTGTGGAGCCGCACCATCGGCTCGACCGTGTTCGGGCAGGCGATCGACAGCGCGCTGTTCTACCCGATCGCGTTCCTGGGCGTATGGGAAACGCATGACGTGCTGCTGGTCATGGTGACGAACTGGGCGATGAAGGTTTCCTGGGAAGTGATCCTGACCCCGGTGACCTATGGCGTGGTCGGCTGGCTGAAGAACCGCGAAGGCGTGGACGTGTTCGATACCGACATCGAATTTTCGCCTTTCGCCAAGGCGGACGTGGCCTGATCACGGCAAGGCGCGCAAGCCATGGCGCTTGATCGCCTGCTCCTGTCCGATTTCCGCAACCACCGCGCCACCGCGATCGAGGGGACGGCGCGGTTCAACCTGCTGGTCGGCGATAACGGCGCGGGCAAGACCAACGTGCTGGAAGCGATCTCGCTGTTCGCGCCGGGGCGCGGGCTGCGGCGCGCCAGCCTGGCCGACATGCCGGCGCAAGCGGGCGGCGGCGGCTTTGCGGTCAGCGCCGAACTGGCCACGCCGGCCGGGCCAGTGCGGCTGGGCACGGGCGTTTCTCCCGATCGGCCGGGGCGGCGCGTGGTGCAGGTCAACCAGGCCGAAGCGCCGGCCGTGCGGCTGGGCGAATGGCTGGGCATCGGCTGGCTGACCCCGGCGATGGACCGCCTGTTCGCCGAAGGCGCCAGCGCGCGGCGGCGCTTTCTGGACCGGTTGGTCCTGGCGCTGGAACCCGCCCACGCGCGCACGGCGGCGCGGCTGGACGCGGCGCTGCGCGAGCGCAACCGCCTGCTGGCCGATGCGGCCGAGCCGGACCCGCAGTGGCTCGATGCGATCGAGGCGCAGATCGCCGAAGCCGGCGCGGCGGTGGCGCAGGCGCGCGCGCGGCTGGTTACCCGGCTGGACGCGGCGCTGGCCGCGCTGCCCGATGCGCCTTTCGCGCGCCCGGCGCTGGTCTATCAACCCGGCGGCCCGACCGAGGCCGAAGCACTGGCCGCCGCGCTGGCGCAAAGCCGCCGCCGCGACCGCGCGGCGCAGCGTACGCTGACCGGCCCCCACCGCGACGAACTGGCCGTGACCATGGCCAGCAAGGGCCAGCCAGCGGCGGAATGTTCGACCGGCGAACAGAAGGCCATGCTCATCGCGATCACGCTGGCCCATGCCGCAATGGCCGGCGACGCGGCGGGCCAGGGCGAGCGCCCGCGCCTGCTGCTGCTGGATGAAGTGGCCGCCCACCTCGATCCGCTGCGCCGCGAGGCCTTGTTCGACCGCCTGCGCACGGGGGCCGCGCAAATCTGGCTGACCGGCACCGAAATCGCGCCCTTCGCCGCCATCGAGGCCGAAGCGGCGATCTGGCGCGTTCGCGATGGCGTGGCGCAGCGGCTTTAGAGTGATTTCGAGCCAGACGGAATCATCTGGCAGCTCGGAAATCACGGAAGAACAAGGATCTAGAGTGCAGCTTTTGATGAAATCAAGGGCGGACGCACTCTAGGCGCGCTGCCACCCTGCCCCGCCGGGTGCGACCAGATCACGGATCATGTAGTGCGAATTGCCGCCATAGCTTTCCAGCTTGCGGACGATCGCGGGATCGCCCGCCACGGGCGTGAAACCCATGCCCCGCCAGAAGGGCACCGTATCGTTCACGGAAACCAGCGCGATCCGGCGCACGCCGATGGCCCGCATCGCATCGACCAGTCGCTCCACGGCGGGCCGTGCATGGCCCTGCCCGCGCGCGTCGGGATGCAGCGCCAGATCGTGCAGATACAGCGAATCGCGCGGCTCTGGCAGGCCACCCAGCAGGCTGTTGAGCGGCGGAATCGCCCCGAACGGCCAAGGATAGGCGATCAGGTAGCCTTTCACTTCGACGGGCGAAGCCAGCACGAAACAGCCGTTCGGAAACAGCGCCAGCCGCTCGGCAAAGCAGGCGCGCGCCTCGAAATGATCGGGAAAGGCCACGGCGGCCACCCGCACCACGCCGTCCACATCCCCAGGCCGCATCGGCCGCCAGTGCAATTCGCTCATGATGATGCGCCTTACAGGCAATACGGCAAGAACACCCCAAAACAGTTACCGGATTTTTACCAGCGCCACCTAATCGTCTGGCGATGCCGCTTTCCGCCGCCCACAGTCCTGCCGACGCACCCGTGTCGCAGGGTTCCCTTCCCCCCGAAGAAACGGGGTTTCGCCTGCGCGGCGGCGTGCGGGCATTGCTGATCGTCGGCATCGCCGTGTTCGCCGCCAGCCTGTTGGGGCTGGCTTCGCGCCACACCGTTTCCGTCTCGTTCTGGCCGGCCAACGCCGTGCTGGTCGGGCTGATGCTGCGCCATCGCCAGTTGAACCGCTGGCCCGCCTGGCTGGGCGCGGCGGCGGGCTATGTCGCTGCGGATCTCCTGTTCGGACGCCACCTTTCGCTGGCCGCGTTTTTCGCCGCCACCAACCTGCTCAGCACACTGACGGCAACCGCCTTCTTGCGGCGGCTCGATGCGCGCGACCTCGGGCTGCGGCGCACGCATTCCGTGCCGCGCATCCTGGCCTGCCTGCTGCCGGCCTGTCTTGCCGCCGCACTTTCCGGCGCGCTGTTGGTGGCGGTCGAATTCCATGGCTCGGTCAGCCAGGCGCTGATGACCTGGCCGGCAAGCGAACTGGTCAACTATCTGGTCGTGCTGCCGGCGATGCTGACCGTGCGGCCGCAATGGCCGTTCGAGCGGCGCGCCGCGCTGCCGGCACCCCCGGCAAGCCCCGCCGCCCGCGCGGCGAAGCGCCGGCAAGTCTGGCCACTGGGCCTGCTCGCGCTGTCCTGCATCGCCGCCGTGGTGTTCGACGGACCGGGCAGCATCATGTTCCCGCTGCCCGGACTGCTGCTGTGTGCGCTGACCTATTCCGTGCCGGCCACGGCGCTGCTGACGATGATCCTGGGCACCGGCTGCCTGACGCTGATCGGGCTGGGCGTGATGGACATCGGACAGGATATGTCGGTGCCGCAGATGGTGGTTTCGATCCGCATCGCGATTGCCTTTCTGGTGCTGGTGCCGCTGACCATCGCCAGCGCCATGGCCGTGCGCGATGACCTGCTGGAGCAGTTGCGCGAAGCGGCGGACCACGACGGGCTGACCGGCCTGCTCAATCGCCGGGGCTTCGAACAGCGCATGCAGGACCGATTGCTCGCGGAATGGACGCCGGGCCGCAGCGTGGTCGTGCTGTGGCTGGATATCGATCATTTCAAGTCGATCAACGATCGCCACGGCCACCTTGCCGGCGATGCCGTGCTGCAAGCCTTCGCGCAGACCGCGCGCGCCTGCTGCCGCGAACAGGATCTGGTCGGCCGGCTGGGCGGTGAGGAATTCGCGCTGGTGGCCGACGTTTCCGGCCCCGCCGCGGCCGATGCGGTTGCCGATCGGCTGCGCGCCGCCTTTGCCGCGCAGGCCGTCATGTGGAACGGCGCGCCGGTGCGCGCCACGGTCAGCATCGGCGCGTGCTATCTCGATCGGCCCACGCGCGATGTGCCCGGCCTGGTCCGGCAGCTTGACGAAGCGCTGTACCGCGCCAAGCGCAACGGCCGCGACCGGATCGAATGGCTGAAGCCGCAGGCGGCCAGGCGTCCGCCACAACGCCGCTACGCCGGAGCGGCATAAGGCGTTCCGCCCCGCCGCTCTACAGTGCCATTTTGCCGCGAACCGCGCTATGGCGCGCGCCATGCGACCCCTTACCCCCCTTTCGCCCGATTGCGGCGCAAGCGATACCCCCGCCGCCTTGTGCGTGGCGGCGCTCTATCAATTCACGCCGTTCGCGAACTGCGCCGCCTTGCGCGATCCGCTCGATCGGCTGTGCCGCGCCGAAGGCATCCGGGGCACGCTGCTGCTGGCGCCCGAAGGAATTAATGGCACCATCGCCGGCACGGATCGGGGCATCGCCCGCGTGCTCGACCATATCCGCGCCTTGCCGGGCTGCGCGGGACTGGACGTGAAGTTCTCCACCGCCGCGACGATGCCGTTCCACCGCATGAAAGTGCGGATCAAGCGCGAGATCGTGACCATGGGGGAACCGGGCATCGATCCGCTGGCCAGCGTCGGCACATATGTTTCCCCGCAGGATTGGAACGCGCTGATTTCCGATCCCGACACCATCGTGATCGACACGCGCAACGATTACGAAGTGGCGATCGGCAGCTTTGCCGGCGCGATCGATCCCAAGACCGCCACGTTCCGCGATTTTCCCGCATGGTTCCGCAGCCAGCGCGAACGCTTGCTGGGCCAGGGCAAGGCACCGCGCGTGGCGATGTTCTGCACCGGCGGCATCCGCTGCGAAAAGTCCACCGCGTTCCTCAAGGGCGAAGGCGTGGACGATGTGTTCCACCTCAAGGGTGGCATCCTGAAGTACCTGGAAACGATCCCCGAGGAACAAAGCCTGTGGCGGGGCGAATGCTTCGTCTTCGACCAGCGCGTGGCCGTGGGGCACGGGCTGGCGCCGGGAACGCACGAACTGTGCGCGGCCTGCCGCCGCCCGGTGACGCAGGAGGATACCGCATCGCCGCTTTACGAGGCCGGCGTAAGCTGCCCGGCCTGCCACGGCGAGCGCAGCGACGCGCAGCGCGCCGGCTATCGCGAGCGGCACCGGCAGGAAGCGCTGGCCGCCGCGCAAGGCCGCGCGCATATCGGCGCAGCACCGGCCCCATCCCCGATCCCGCCCCCGGCCACGAACCGGACCTGACGGCGCTGCCGATCCTCTACAGCTTTCGCCGCTGCCCTTATGCGATGCGCGCCAGGCTGGCGCTGATCGCCAGCGGCACCGCCTGCGAACTGCGCGAGGTCAGGCTTTCGGCCAAGCCCCCCGCACTTCACGCCGCCTCGCCCAAAGCCACCGTGCCGGTGCTGGTGCGCCCCGATGGCGCGGTGATCGACCAGAGCCTTGATATCATGCGCTGGTGCCTTGCCCGCCACGATCCGCTCGGCTGGCTGACGCGCGACGATCCCGCGCTGATCACCGCCTGTGACGGCCCGTTCAAGCACGATCTCGATCGCACCAAATACCCCGATCGCCATGCCAGCGACGCGGCCGCGCATCGGCAAAGCGCGCTGGCGTTCCTCAGCGAACTGGACGGGCGGCTGGCGGCGACGGGCCAGCTCTGCGGGCCTGCGCCCGGCCTTGCCGACATGGCGATCATGCCCTTCGTGCGGCAATTCGCCGCGATCGACCGCGCGTGGTTCGCCAGCCAGCCGCTGCCCCACCTGCAGGCGTGGCTTGCCGGGCATGAGAATTCAGATCTGTTCGCCGCTATCATGGTCCGGCCGGCGCCCTGGCAGGAAGGCGATGCGCCCACGCTGTTCGCGCACGCCTGATCCCCGGCGCGGACCGGCGCCCTTGCGCCACACTGACAAATATTCCGATTTTCCTAACCTTGTTGGGCTATCACGCCAGACGATCGCCGGATAATGCGCCGGCACACCGTCGAAAGCGGCCACTGGCCAAAGCCAGTGACAGGGGGAAAGCATGAGAACATTCGGCCTTGCGGTCGCATCGGCGTTGGTTGCGTCGGCGGCCTTGTCCAGCCCGGCCTGGGCGAAAGCGGGCGATCCGGTGAAAGTCAGCGACGACCTGACGATCGATCCGATCATCGATGCCCGGCTGCGCTATGAAGGCGTCGATCAGCCCGCGACCGACGCCGATGCGCTGACCTTGCGCCTGCGCGCGGGGGCCGAGTTCAAGGTGCATCGGCTGGGCTTCCTGGCCGAAGCCGAAGGCACGCTGGGCATCGTCAACGAATACAACGCCTTCCCCTTCGCCATCGCCGACCGGCAGCGCCGCCCGCAGTTCTCGACCGTCGCCGATCCGATGAATGTCGAACTGAACCGGCTTCAGGTGCAGTACAAGGGCAGGACAGCGACACTGACCGTGGGCCGGCAGCGCATCAACCTTGATGACCAGCGCTGGGTCGGCGCGGCGGCCTGGCGCCAGAACGAGCAGACCTTCGATGCCGTGCGCGGCGAGGCGCAGATCGGCCCGGTCAGCCTTGATGGAACCTATGCGATCGGCCAGCGCACGATCTATGGCATCGACGGCGGCCCGCGCCAGTCGCTCGACGGGAACTTCGTCTTCGCCAGCGCGGCGGTGAAGGCCGGGCCGGTCGTGGCCAAGGGATTCACCTATCTGCTCGATTACGACGAAAGCATCGTCTTTTCGAACAGCAGCGTCACCTATGGCGGCCGCGTGGTGGCGGCGCTGCCGCTGGTGCCGCGCGTTTCGCTGGCGGTGAACGCAACTTATGCGCGCCAGCGCGACTATGGGAAGAATCCCACGCGCTATGCGGCCGATTATCTTTCGCTCGAAGCGGTGCTGGCGGCGCGCGGGCTGTCGTTGACGGCGGGCTTCGAATCGCTGGGCAGCGATGCCGATGCGGCGGGCGGCGCGGGCCGCGCGGTGCAGACGCCGCTGGCCACGCTGCACAAGTTCAACGGCTGGGCCGACCTGTTCCTGACCACGCCCAACAAGGGCCTGCACGATGCCTATCTGGGCGCGGCCTACAAGTTCGATGGCGTGAAAGCGCTGTCCGGCCTGACCGCAGCGGTCACCTGGCACCACTTCAGCAGCGACACCGGCGACATCCACTATGGCAGCGAGTGGGACGGCAGCCTGGGCTTCAAGCTGGGCCGCTATGCCTTCCTCGGCAAGTACGCCAACTATGATGCGAAAAATTTCGGCGTCGATACGCAGAAGGTCTGGTTGCAGGTCGAAATGGGCTATTGACCATGCAGGCCCGTGCGAATCCTTGCGATCGAACATCCGGCCCGGGGGCTGAACGGCCATGAAGGAATACTGGATCAATCGCGCGCGGCTGGCATCGGGGCTGGCGCTGTTCGCCTATGTCAGCCTGCACCTGATCAACCTGGCGCTGGGCCTGGTCTCGATCGAGGCGATGGACGCGATGCTGGCGGTCGTCATCGTGTTCTGGGGCAACCCGGTGGTCCAGGCGGTGCTGCTGACCAGCCTGCTCGTTCACTTCGGGCTGGCGCTGCGCGCGCTGTGGCGACGGCGGACCTGGCGCATGCCCCCGCGCGAACTGGCGCAGATCTCGCTGGGCTTCATCATCCCGTTCATCCTGCTGTCGCACATCACCAAGACGCGCGTCGCCGCCGATGTCCACGGCGCGCACATCACTTATGCGTTCGAACTGTTGCAGTTCTGGGTGCGCGATCCGTTCAACGGGGCGCTGCAACTGCTGCTGCTCGTCGTCGCGTGGACCCATGCCTGCATCGGGCTGAACTTCGTGATGCGCATCCAGCGCTGGTATCCGCGCGCGCAGCCCTATCTGCTGATCACCGCCTTCACCGTGCCGCTGCTGGCGGTGCTGGGCTTTTTCCGCGCCGGCGCGGTGGTGCGCGAACTGGCGAAAGACCCGGCGTGGATCGCCGCCGTCGATCGCGATGTCGGGCTTTCGGCCGACCAGAAGGCGCACCTTGCCCACCTGATCCTGGAACTGCGGCTGGGACTGCTGGCGCTGCTCGTCGGCCTGCTGATGGTCCGCTATGTCCGGCTGCTGGTGCTGCGCCGGCGCGGCATGGTCACGCTGACCTTCGCCAACGGCAAGTGCATCGCCATTCCGCACGGCACCAGCGTGCTCGAAGCCAGCCGCGATGCGGGGATCGCCCATGCCTCGATCTGCGGCGGACGCGGGCGCTGCTCCACCTGCCGCACGCATGTGACCTGCGAAGACAATTCGGGCGGCCTGCCCGCCGCCTCCAATTTCGAACTGGGCGTGCTGCAGCAGATGAAGCTGCCGCCCGGCGTGCGGCTGGCCTGCCAGTTCCGCCCGCTGCACAACGTGAAAGTCACGCCCATCCTCCAGCCCTCGCAGGCGCACCGGGCGATCATGCAAGGCGCGGAACTGGGCACAGAGCGCGAGATCGCGGTGATGTTCTGCGATCTGCGCGGCTTCACCGCGCTGAGCGAACACCGCCTGCCCTATGACGTGGTGTTCCTGCTGAACCGCTATTTCGCCGCGATGGGCGAAGCGATCACCGACAGCGACGGCCATATCGACAAGTTCATCGGTGATGGGATCATGGCGCTGTTCGGCATGAAATCGAACCCCGTCAGCGGATCGCGCCAGGCGCTGGCCGCCGCCGCGCGCATGTCTGCCCGGATCGACGGGCTGAACGCCGCCTTCGCGCATGAACTGCCGGAAAAGCTGAAGATCGGCATCGGCATTCATTCGGGCATGGCGGTGCTGGGCGAAATGGGCTGGGGCACCGCGAAAGGCCTCACCGCCATCGGCGATTGCGTGAACACCGCCAGCCGGCTGGAAAGCATGACCAAGGAATACGGCGCCGAACTGATCGTTTCCGAAGACGTGGAGCGCAACTGCGGGCTGGACCTGTCCCCCTGGCCCTCCCACGAAGTGACCGTTCGCGGGCGGACCACGCCACTGCTCATCCGCGCGTTCCCCCGCGCCCGCGAACTGTCGAACGCGGTGTCGCTGGCCAAGGCGGCATGCGCCCTGCCGCAAGAGGACGCGGCTTAGGGGCGGATCGGCGTTTCGTTGAAGTCCGCGATATTGGGCGGATTTTGCAGAGACATAGTCATCGCTGTTGGCGAGAACTGGCTATGCCAGCGCGGTCGAACGTGTGAGTTTCGGCTTCATTGACCTGGTGCTGCGCTGGAGAAATAACGCCTCAGAACGACAACAAAGCTGAAGTTTGCACGTGATGTTTCACCTCTTGTTAGCGGACATGTAAGTACACGACCATCACAGTAACGCCTTGGAGCAGAATATGCCCGGACTAGTTTGCGAGATTTGGCACGACGAGGCCACTTGCTCGTTTGAGACTTCTCTGATTTGCCCCGAGAATGATCGCCTTAGAAAAGCGATGACCCCAAACGCAAAGCTAGTGCATACTTATACCGCTCAGTCAGATTTTGAGGTTTTCCGAAAGAGCAACGATTGGCACGGATGGGGACCTTGGCATTCCCCAGCAGACATTGCCGAGCGCTTCTTTAACGAAAACGAAGCCGAAGAGCAGCGACGCTATATAGTCACGCGCGACATGCGCTGAGATGCTTGCCCGCGCTACCTCCAAAATCACCCTCGAATATCAGGTCGGTGTCAGGACCATTTCCGACGACTTTTAGGTCATCCGCGTCAACCAGTCTGCTCGCCATTTGCGAACATCGGCGCTTGAGATAAGCAGACACCATGAACGAAGAAATCTATTGCTGTTGTCGGGCACTTGCTGACCTTGCCGTGATCCCCATGGGTGGAAACGGATTGGACGCACTCGTTTTTGCTTCCTTAAAAAGGGACGCGGAACATGGTGGCGATCAGTGGTGGCTCTACACTTCAGTCTGTCGGGTATGCGGACAGGACTGGATGGTTGCTGCGGATGAGCGCATCTACGACAACTTCTATCTTCGACGCCTGACCAACAAAATAAAGCTGGACACCCGCAAAAACCGGTAGCGTTTCGGGGGCTATGGTGATTCACTGATCGGGCGCGATGATGGAGAGCCATGGTGGATCCCAAGTCCTTGTTCAGTTTGAGCGATCACCTTGAGGCCT
>JADLHU010000036.1 GCA_020848655.1 Novosphingobium sp. | reverse complement strand
GGCCACCGCGTCTACAAGAACTACGATCCGCGCGCCACGGTGATGCAATCCACCGTGCGCGAGGTGTTCGACGCGCTGAAGGTGACCGATCCGCTGTTCGAAACCGCGCTGCGGCTGGAAGAGATCGCGCTCAACGACCCCTACTTCGTCGAGAAGAAGCTGTTCCCGAACGTCGATTTCTATTCGGGCATCATCCTTTCGGCGATCGGTTTCCCGACGACGATGTTCACTGTGCTGTTCGCGCTGGCTCGCACCGTGGGCTGGGTCGCGCAGTGGAACGAAATGATTTCCGATCCCGGCCAGAAGATCGGCCGCCCGCGCCAGCTCTACACCGGCCCGACCGCCCGCGATTACGTGCCGGTCGACAAGCGCTGACCGAGTAAACCTCAAGGAACGAGGCGGGCATGCGGGGCATGTCCGCCTTTTTCTTGGCGGCTGGAGTGCGTCCGCCCCTGATCGCACCGAAGAAAGGCCGGTGTCACTCCCGTGATGGGGTGAGACACCCGCCTTTCGCGAAACCACCCAGGGATCGGGCCGATGCGGCCCGGCTTTCCCCTCAACTTTCGGCCGATGCCGTTTCCTTGGCGATCTCCTGCTCGATCAATCGTCGGCCCAGCGCCAGGCCGTTATCGGCAAGGATGAAGGCCATGCCTTCGGCACCGCCCTCCTTGATCATTTCCTGCTGCTTTTCGATAAAGAACTTGTCTTCCAGGAAGCCGGCCAGGATGCGATCGCCCAGCATCCGGGTGAACTCGGCATCTTCGATCCTGAAGTTGTGCGCGTACGTCCAGAAGAAGTGCGTATGGGTTTCGTCCTCGGGCGTGGCGATCTGCGTGGCGACGAACTGCATCGCTTCGGGCACGCGATGTCCTTCGGGCGCGCCGGTCCCTGCCGGGGCGCTGCCCGAATCCATGACGAAGACATTGCCCAGCGTCGAAAGCGAATAGACGTGCCAGCGATCGACGGGGCCATCGAAGGTGGCGAAGCCATCGAGATAGGGCGCCACGCACGGCTCGTTCAGATACCAGCGAGTCATTTTCACGCCTTCGGGCGTCTGTTCGATCTTCGGCCGGATTTCGGCGATCTTCTTTGATCCACCCAGCGTGTTTTCGTGGACGAACGTCAGGTGTGAAAAGTCCAGCAGGTTATCCAGGATCAGCCGGTAATCCGCGTCGTAATGGATATAGCGCGGGTCTGAAGCCCAGGCGGGATCGTCCTGGAAATGGCAGTCGGGGATCAGATCGGGATCGGCCCTGGCCGGATCGCCCATCCAGATCCACACCAGCTTGTAGCGTTCCACCGTCGGATAGTGGCGGACATCGGTGTTCTGGCTGACGCCCTTGCGGCCCGGTTCCTCGATGCATTTGCCCTGCGCGTCGAACACCAGGCCGTGATACATGCAGCGCACGCAATCGCCTTCGCGGCGGCCGATCGAAAGCGGAGCGAAGCGGTGGCTGCAGCGATCGCGCAACGCCGTTACCGTGCCATCGCTCTTGCGGAAGAACAGCACGCTTTCGCCCAGCAGCTTGCGCGACAGCATGTTGCCGGTGCCAAGTTCATGGCCCCAGGCGCCAGCGTACCAGGCATTGCGGATAAACATCGCATCTTCTCCCAAACGATTTTCCGCTGATTAACATGATAAATGGATTGCCGGTTAGGGGGCTTTCTGCAATTCAATGGCCATTTACTTAAATCCGAGCCACATCGCCTCCGCCACATCCGGACAGCACAGCATGACAGCCCCCCTGCCCCCATCGTACTTCATCTACGGCGAAAGCAGCCGACCGGTGGAGCTGGGGTATCTTCATGTCGAGCGGGTGAGCGACCGGCAGCAGCTCCATCGCGGCAAGGTGGAGCGCCATCGGCACCCGCACTTGCACCAGCTTTCGCTATGGCACGGGAATGGCGGCGAATATCATGTCGAGGGTGAAACGCATGCGCTGACCCGCGACACGCTGACCTGGATGCCCATGGGCGTCATTCACGGGTTCGACATCGCGGAAGAATCGGATGCCATTGTCATCAGCATCTCCGACACCTTCCTGCGCGCGCAGCTATCGCAGGTTTCGTTCGGCGGGCACGAGCAGCTTGTGCACGACCCTGCCGTGATTGCACTGGATCCGTCCGATGCCGGACAGTTCCGGCACTATTTCGAAAGCGCGGCGCGCGAATATGCATTTCCTGGCATGTTCCAGGAGACCGCGCTTGGCGCGCTGACGCAGTTGGCGCTAGTCAGCCTGGTGCGCGTGGCGCAGGGGCGCGAACGGTCGCAGCGCATACCCGTTCGGGCCACGCCGCTGTTCGAACAGTTCCTGGCATTGGTCGCGCAACACTTCGCCGAGCGATGGGGGATCGAGCACTACGCGGGCCGGCTGGCGACCACACCATACAAGCTGAACCAGGTATGCCTGGCCGCAACGGGGCTGCGGCCATCGGACCTGATCCGCAAGCACGTTGTCCAGGAAGCAAAGCGATTGCTGCTGTTCACGGCTCTGGATGCGGCGCAAGTCGGGTTTTCGGTGGGCTATGAGGACGCGGCCCATTTCGGCCGGATGTTCAGCCGGGCCACCGGGCTTTCGCCCGGTGCGTGGCGCGCCGATCAATGGCGCCACATGGCGCATCCATCGCAGCGCCCGCTTGCCGCCGCCCACCCCGAAGGGGCGTGACGGCGGCGCGGCGCCTTCAGCCGCCTTCTTCGCGGACCGATTGCAGCAGCGCCGCCGCCCCGTTGGCCAGCAAGCCGATATCGGTACCGATCGATATGAAGCCGAACCCCTGCGCCATGCGCCGCCGGGCGTCGTCGCGCGACACGGCGAAGATGCCGGCGGGCTTGCCGCTGGCGTCGATGCGCGCTTTTGCGTGATCGATCGCGGCCTGCACTTCGGGATGCATCGCATTGCCCAGATGACCCAGCGACCCCGCCAGATCGGCCGGCCCGATGAACAGCGCGTCGATCCCTTCGACGGCGGCAATCTCGTCGATGGCGTCAAGCGCGGCGCGGCTTTCGATCTGGGCGATCACGCCGACCCGTTCGTGCGCCGTGGCCAGGTAGGTCTTGTTCGCGCCGAAACCCGATGCCCGGCTGGTCGCACTGGCGACGCCGCGCTTGCCGTGCGGCGGGAAGCGCGTGGCCGAAACGATGGCGCGCGCCTGTTCGGCGCTGTCCACCATCGGCACGAGCAGTGTGCTGTAGCCCAGATCGAGGTATTGCTTGATGGCGACCGGCTCGCCCAGCGGGACCCGCGCTATCGGCTCTACCGGATAGGGCGCACAAGCCTGCAACTGGCCCAGCAAGGTCTGCGCGGTGTTGGGCGCATGTTCACCGTCGATCAGCAGCCAGTCAAAGCCGGCCGCCGCGCAGATTTCCGCCGTGTAGGGGGTGGCAAGCGCCTGCCACAGACCAAGCAGCGGCTTGCCGGCCGAAAGGGCCTGGATGAAACGGTTCATGAGAAACGCACCGAAATTGCGCCCAGGGGGCCGTAATCGACATGGAAGCTGTCGCCCGGCCGCGCGAAGACCGGGGCCGTGAAACTTCCGCCCAGGACGATCTGGCCGGGTTCAAGCCATTCGCCATGCGGCGCCAACTTGTTGGCCAACCAGGCCGGGCCATTGGCCGGATGGTTGAGCACGGCCGCCGCCACGCCCGATTCCTCGATCACGCCATTGCGATAGAGCAGCGCCGATACCCAGCGCAGATCCACATCGTTGGGGCGCACCGGGCGGCCGCCCAGCACGATGCCGGCATTCGCGGCGTTGTCCGAGATCGTGTCGAACACCTTGCGCGTCGTGCCCGTCGCCTGATCGATCCGCTCGATCCGCGCATCGATGATTTCGATGGCCGGCGTCACGTAGTCGGTCGCATTGAGCACGTCGTAGAGCGTGCAGCCCGGCCCCTTGAGCGGTTCGCGCAGGATGAACGCGAGCTCGACCTCCACGCGCGGTTCTATGAAGCGGCTTGTCGGAATGTCATGGCCGTCGAGGAACAGCATGTCGTCCAGCAACGTGCCGAAATCCGGCTCGGTCACGTTGGAGGACCGCTGCATGGCGCGCGACGTCAGCCCGATCTTGTGGCCGATGACCGTGCGGCCCGCGGCGATCTTTTGCGATACCCACGCGCGGCTTACGGCATAGCCGTCCTCCAGCGTCATGCCGGGATGTTCGAGCGAGAACTGCCCGACTTGCGTGCGCGTTGTTTCCGCAACATGCAGGCGCTCGGCCAGGGTTGCGATCGTCTCGTCCGATAGGGCCATCAGGAGGGTTTCCCCAGTCTCTTGTGAATGGTGTTGCGCTTCCAGCCCTCGGCTTCCTCGACATAGAGCGAGAGCGCCAGCGGGCGCGCGGCGAAGACGGGTTCGAGGTAGTGCGATACCCGTTCGAACAAGGCGTCGAAGTAGGCCTTCCTGAATTCGGCGCTGCGCCCGGCGCCCATCTTCACGTCGATGTTGATGAAGGCATCGTCCGGCCCTTGCCCGTCGGCGATCACGTATTCGGTCAGCCGGATCGCACGCACGCGGATTCCGCCCACCGGAAAGACCCCGCCTGCCCGTTCCCGCATGTCCTGCGCGATCAGCGCCAGCAGGCCGGCACGATCGAACGTGCCATCAAGGTTATCCGTCCATTCGACGGTCGCATGCGCCATCAGGCAATCTCCATCGTGGCGACAATGCCGCTGGTGGCATAGACCGGGATCGGCAGCAGGCAGTGCAGCGTACCCTGCCCGCGCGCTGCGGCGGCGGCGGCGATATAGGTGCGGATCTCGAAGCCGCCCTGCCCGCCATCACGATAGGTTTCCGCGTTCGTATAGGCCAGCAGGCGGTTCCGATCGTTGACGAGCCAGCGCTCCATGAAATCGGTGTCCCAGGCGAAGTTGATCTTGCCACTGTCGGGCGTGGCCGGCCAGTGCGACAGTCCGCCCGTGGCGATCAGCGCGATGCGTTCGGGCACGGCATCGGCGGCGCGGCGGATCGCCTCGCCAAAGGCCCAGGCGCGGTGCAGCGGCGTGAGCGGCGGACCCTGGCAGTTGATGTTGGCCGGGATCACGGTCAGTTCGTTGTCCGGGTCCAGCAAGTGCAGCGGCACGATGATGCCATGGTCGAACTGCCATTCCTCGCAGTAGGTAACGTCCACCGTTTCCAGCATTTCGGTGATCAGCCGTCGCCCCAGATCAGGCGCGCCGCGCGTTTCGCGCCGGGGGATGGCAAGCCAGTCGGGGTCTTCGATCGGGCCGGGATAGCTTTCGCCCATGCCCACAGCGAAAGGCGGCATCTTGTCCATGAAGAAGTTGGCGAAATGCTCGGCCGCCACGATCATGACCGCATCGGGCCGGGCCTCGCGAAGCGCCGCGCGCATCGTGCCCATTGCCGCGTAGAAGGTATCGCGCTGCTCGGGCGTGGCCAGATCGCGGCGCGCGGTGATGCCGGGGCCGTGGCTGCACACCCCGGTGAAAACAAGGCTCATAATCCCGCAACCTTTTCGTCCGCGCCGGTCGTCATCGCGTAGATGCCCGCACGGACCGGGCCATGCCGCACCACCCCATCGCGCATCTGCTGGAGGTAATCCTGCCAGGCAATTCCGCACAGCGCAGCAAAGTGCATCAGGATCTGGCCGTTGACGCCAAGCACATAGAGCAGGCCGATGTCATGACCGAGCAGCGCCGTGCGCTCCTCCGTGGTCAATCCGTACTGGTTTACCAGCGCTTCGGGATCGGTGCGAAACTGCGCCTTTGCCGCATCGTCGCGATTGAGAACGAACAGCAGCTTGGACAGTTGATAGAGGCTCATGCCGGCACCAGCGTGTTGACCAGACGGCCAACCCCTTCGATCTCGCAGACGACTTCATCGCCCGGCGCGCAGAAATGCACGCCTTGCGGCGTCCCCGTCAGGATCATGTCCCCCGGCATCAGCGTCGTCACCGAAGAGAGATAGGACACCAGGCCCGCGACATCGAGGATCATGTCGGCAGTGGTGCCGTCCTGCACCGTAACCCCGTTCACCGAGGTACGCAGCGAAAGCGATTGCGGATCGGCCAAGTCCGCCGCATCGACGATCCACGGGCCGATCGGCGTCGTGGCGTCGCGATTCTTCACGCGCGCATTCGGGCGGTAGTAGTTTTCCAGATATTCGCGGATCGCGTAATCGTTCGCGACGGTATAGCCCGATACATGCGAAAGCGCCTGCTCCACCGGCACATCGCGCGCCGGTGTGCCGATGATGGCGACCAGTTCGCATTCCGGGTGCATCTGGTTGCCGTCCGCCGGACGAGGCGACGCGCCGTTGTGCCCGACAAAGCAGTTGCCGCCCTTCATGAAGATCAGCGGCGTCGCCAGCTTGGGCGCGAAGCCAAGCTCCTTGTTGTGATCCGCATAGTTGAGACCAAGCGCATAACATGCTGCGCCCGGCGTGACCGGCGGAAGCCACTGCGCCTCGTCGATGGGGACCAGCGTGCCGTCGCCAAGGCGCAGCACCGTGTCGCCTTCGATCACGTCGGCCCAGCAATCGCGGCCGCGATGGAATATCCGCGCGCGCTTCACGTCGTCGCTCCTTCCGCTTCGATGGAAATGGCAGGCAAGGCCCCGCCGCGAACGCCGATATGCGTGCCGGGCGCAATAACGGGGGCATCGCCGGGAAGCCCGATCATCAAAAGGTCCCCCGCCCGCAAGGTCATGAATTGCGACAGGTCGGCTACCAATTGCGCCGGCGAGCGCGACAGCCGCGACAGCGGGAAATGCAGCGCTTGCGCCCCGTCGATTTCCAGAACGATCGCGTCGGGGAGAACCGGCGCTGCCGCTTGCCCCAGCCACAGCGTGTCATCGCCGTTCTTCTGCGCGACGGCGGGGCGATAATAGCTGTCGGCCGGGATCGAAGCGTCGATCGCCAGGCAGACCGCGCCCAGGCAGCGCAGCGCCGTCGCCTCGTCCACCCGGCAAGCGTCGCGCGCGAACAGAAGCGCCAGGGTCGGTGCCGCCACCAGCCCGCCTGCGGGAACGCGAAGCGCCTGGCGTGCGACCGAGGACGCGGGCTTCATATAGACCACCGGCGCCTTTGGCGGCGCGCGGTAAGGCTCGCTGCCGAAAGCGTCGGCAAGCCGCGCCCGCTCGACCGTATCGTTGAGCACGACGCCATAGATGCTGCCGGAAAAATTCATGCTGGTCCCCACAAGGTGGCGCGAACGATCGGACAGGGTTTGTCAGCCCCGCGAACATATGCAAAGTGTTTCACATGAGTAGCAATCACGCCCGAAAACTTCCGCGCTATGCCCATTCGCTGGCGGGCACCCTGCTGGCCGCGCGCGAAGCGGTGATGGCGCCGATCCGGCCGCTCCTGCGGCAGGCCAACGTCACCGAACAGCAGTGGCGCGTGCTGCGCGTGCTGGCCGATGAAGGCGCGCTCGATGCCGGGGGCGTGGCCGATGCGGCGCTGCTTTATCCGCCAAGCGTTACCCGCATCCTGAAGGAGCTTGCCGATCGCGGCCTGATCGAACGCACGAGCGACCCTGCCGACGCGCGGCGGCGCATGGTCGCGATCACCGATGGCGGGCGCGATCTCGTCGCCAACACCGCGGTCGAGACGCTGGTGCTGCTGCGGGGATATGAAGACGCCTTCGGCAAGGAACGCCTGCACAACCTGCTGCGCGAAGCCGCGGCGCTGAGCGCGGCGTTGCGCCCTTTCCAGCCCGACGATTGAGCGAGCGTTGGTCATCAGGCGGCGATGCAGGCCGTCTTGCGTTCGAGGCAGACCCCCGTGCCATCGATCCGGCAACTGTGGCGCAAGAAACCGGCCCATCTTGCGATCAGACCCCCAGCCGCTGGGTCTTGTGCGTTCCGCGAGCCAGCGCGACGTTCTTGGTTTCCATGTAGAAATCGAAGCTCCAGTCGCCGCCGTCGCGCCCGATCCCGCTCGATTTCGTGCCGCCGAACGGGGTCGGCAGATGGCGCACGTTCTCGCTGTTGACCCAGACCATGCCCACGTCGAGCGCATCGGCCACGCGCAGGACGCGCTGGACGTCGCGGCTCCAGACATAGCCAGCCAGGCCATATTCCACGTCGTTGGCCTTGGCGATGGCATCGGCTTCGTCGTCGAACGGGATTGCCGTGAGCACCGGGCCGAAGATTTCCTCTTGCGCGATGCGCATCGACTGCTGCGCCCCGGCGAACAGCGTCGGCTGGAAGAAGAAGCCCTTGGCGCCGTCCACCGGCGCGCCGCCGGCGGCAATCGTGGCGCCTTCGCCCAGCGCGATGTCCATATAGCTCGCCACCTTGGCGAAGTGGCGCGGATGGATCAGCGGGCCGACTTCGGTGGCCGGATCGAAAGGATCGCCCACCTTCAGATGCTTCACCCGCTCGGCGATACGGGCCACGAACTGATCATAGATGCCGCGCTGGATCAGCACGCGCGATGATGATGTGCAGCGCTGGCCGTTCAGCGAATAGATCATGAAGACGACCGCATCGAGCGCCGCCTCAAGATCGGCATCGTCGAACACGATCACCGGGTTCTTGCCGCCCAGTTCGAAGTGAACCCGCTTCAGCGTGGCGGCGCCTTGCCGCATGATCGCAGAGCCAGTCGAGGATTCGCCGACGAACGCCACGGCCTTGATGCCCGGATGCTCGGTCAGTCGCTTGCCGGTGGTTTCCCCCAGGCCGTTGACCGAATTGAACACGCCGGCGGGAAGCCCGGCTTCGTGCGCGATCTCGACCAGCAGCCTTGCCGAATAGGGCGACCATTCCGCCGGCTTGTGGACAACGGTGCAGCCGGCAGCAAGCGCGGGCGCGATCTTCCACGTCGAGAGCATGAAAGGCGTGTTCCACGGCGTGATCACGGCCACCGGGCCGATGGCCTTGCGCGTGGTGTAGTTCAGGTGGTCGCTCGTCGGCAGCGCCTGGCCATCGGCGGCGGCAGGCGCACGGTCTGCGAAGAAGCGGAAGTTCTCCGCGCCCCGGATCGCCGCCTTGGACATGAAGCGCCAGCACTGGCCGGCATCGAGGCATTCGACCGCCGCGATTTCATCGGCGCGCGCCACGATCAGGTCGGCAACCTTGTTCAGCACCTTGCGCCGCTCTTCCGGCGGGGTGGCCGACCATTGCGGGAAGGCCGTGCGCGCTGCCGCGACAGCGGCTTCAAGCTGCGCTTCGGATGCATCGCATGCCTGGCCCAGAACCTCGCCCGTGCCCGGTTCCAGCACATCGAACGCCGCGCCTTCGCCGGGCAAGGACGCGCCGTTCACGAAGTGGCCCAGCGGCGCGTTCTTGTATTTTTCGATGGCGCCCAGCGCCAGCGCCCGATTGCCTGCCATTTGCTTGCTCCGTCAAAATTCGCGCCGTCCGGCTCGGCCGATGCGCGCGCAAATTACCCTGCGCCGCGCCCCGAATAGATTATCATGTTAAATACTTCAAGGGGAGAAACGCCTTTGCAGCCGCACGGATTTCCCCGCCCAGTGCGCTAAACGAGGAAGCGCCCGCCATCGACGACGATGCGCGCCCCTGTCGTCGCGCGAAGGTGGGTGACGCAGGCCAGCACCGCCCGCGCGACGTCCTCCGGTTCGACCACGCGCTTCAGCGGCGTTGCCTGTGCGATCTTTTCAAGCTGTTCGCGCCCGCGCCCTGGCAGGAAATCGGTCGCCACCGCGCCGGGCGAAACGCACAGCACGCGAATTTCCGGTCCGAGCGCGCGCGCCAGCGACAGCGTCATCGTATCGAGCGCGCCCTTCGAAGCGCAATAGGCCACGCTGCTGCCCGAACCGGTGAACCCGGAAATCGACGAAATGTTGACGATCACCCCATCGCCCGTCGCTTTCAGCGCCGGCGCGAAGGCACGGATCGCCGAAAACGGCCCGCGCACGTTGGCGATCAACACCCGGTCGATCAGGTCGTCGGGAAGCCCGTCAAGATCGCCGTGGGGAACGGGCTTGGTCGTCCCCGCCGAATTGACCAGGACATCGACGCGGCCATGGCTTGCCAGGACTTGCGTGGCGGCGGCGGCAACCGACGCGCTGTCATCCACCTGGATGGCGAACGTCGAATGCCCGCTGCCGGGCAGTTCCGCCATGACCGCTGCGGCGCGCGCATGATTGCTGTTATAGCCAATCGCCACGCCGGCCCCTTGCGCCGCCAGCATGCGCGCCGACGCCGCCCCGATGCCGCCGCTGCCGCCGATGACGACGGCGACCTTTCCGTCCAGGTCCTGCATCAGTCCGCCCAACCGTCCGTGGCAAAGAAGTCCGCCTTGGCGCGCCAGCCTTGCGCGGTCAGCACCCAGCCCACCGCATAGCGCCCGACGTGGACGACACCGTCGCGATCGGTCAGATGCGCGCGGCCGATTTCCATCGCCACCGCGTCCGAGGCGATCAGCTCGACCGTCTCGAGCAGGATGCCCGGCATGTCGGGGATCATGCCCGCGAACATCGCGATCAGCGCCGCGCGCCCGCGCACCGGCTGCTGGCCGCCGGGCGGCGAGGCGAGCGGTAAATGGCTGTCGTCAGCGAAATAGCCCTCGACCAGCGCCTGCGCGTCGCCGCTGCGATAGGCGGCCTCGAAAAAGCGCGATCGCTCGGCGATGGCCTTTGCGGTCAACGTCATCGAAGATTCGTCGCTCATCACTGGCCTCCCGTCGCAGGCGCCTGCATCGCGTCCAGCCACCAGTTGTGGAACTGATGAACCGCGCGCTCCATGTGCGACAGCCGCCCGGCCGTGGCGAATTTGGATTGCACGCCCATGGCGATGCCGGTGCACACGTCGACGTCCTCCGCCATGATCGGCGCGATGAACCCGAGGAACCCGGCCACCAACTGGTCCAGATCCGGGCGCGCCTTGCTGCCGGCCGGCAGCAGGATCGACCACACCATTTCATGATCGGTTTCGCTGAAGATGTTGAAGTCCAGCAGCAACGGAATCGACGGGTCGGTCAGGCAGTGGAAGTAGGGATAGATGTTGAACACGGTGACGATGCGCAGGAATTCTTCGGGAAGCCCCGCCACCGGGTCGGTCATCAGCTCGAACGCGCCGCCCGAAGCATGGTGCAGCAGGAACAGGCTGTAGGCATTGTTCGTATCGCGATAGTCGACCTTATCGGCGGGGAATTCCTTTTCCGCCGAAATCGGGTGGACCCAGGGCTGGTGATAGGCCTCGGAGAAATTCTCGAGACTGACCTTCCAGTTCCACGGCGCCCGCGTGCGCTTGAGTTCGACGCGCTCCATATCCTCGAAGCGATAGGGCGCGACGTGCGGCTCCAGGTCGGCAAGCGCCTCGGCCAGGGGGGCGGCCTGGCCGTCCAGATTGACGAAGACGAAGCCGTGCCACAGGTCATGGCGCAGCTCGGGCAGCTTGATGTCGCGGCGCACGAAGTTTTCGGCTTCGTCCATGAACGGGGCCGCCAGCAACTTGCCGTCCAGCCCGTAGGTCCAGCCATGATAGGGGCAGATCATGCGATTGCCCTTGCAAGTGCCCTCGCCGCTCAGCAGCGTGGTGTTGCGATGGCGGCAGACGTTCGACAGGACGCGGATCTGTCCATCGCGGTCGCGCACCGCCATCACCGGTTCGCCCAGCAGATGGCGCGTCACGTAGCGGCCCGGTTCCGCCAGATCGCTGACATGGCACACCACCATCCAGCCCGAGGGGAACAGCCGCTCGCGCTCCAGCTTGAAGATATCGGGATCGCTGTAGACACGCGTGGGCAGCAGCGATGCGCGGTTCAAGGGCCGGCGTACCGCGTCAATTTCGGCGGACGTTAGGGGAAAGTGATCCGTCATGTCGTATCCTACTGCAACTTTGGCGATGTCATGCCGCGCCGGTGTGGGGCAAGCGATACCCTTAAAGCATGACGTCTTCGCCCCCCGCTGCGGAGTCACATTGCGCGATGATGCACAGCCTTGCGATTTGTCCTTATCGATCTGGCCGAAGTTGCGGCAGCTTCGCAACGCGAGGTCGGAAACGGCCGGATCGGAGGCAGTGGTGACGGCCATGAGCAAGCGCAAGATGTTGATCGGCGCAGGTATCGCGGGGACTGCGCTGGCCGCGGGGGCGGGCTATCTGGCCAGCCGGAGCGGCGGCGCCCTGGTCCGGCCCGGAGTCGGGCGGGCGCGAAGCGTGCAAAGCGATCCCGCCCTGCCCCCACAGGTCGATACGGTCGTCATCGGTGGCGGCATCATCGGCATGATGGCGGCCCTGACGCTGGCCGAACGTGGGCAAAGCGTCGCATTGTGCGAAAAGGGCGTCATCGCGGGCGAGGCTTCCGGGCGCTCGCTGGGCTATGTCGACGGGCTGTTCCTCGATCCGATCAAGATGCCGATCATCGCGCGGGCCAAGCATTTGTGGGCCGGCATGGACGAACGAGTCGGAGCGCCGACCGGTTACCGGCGCTGCGGCCTTGCCACGCTCCTGCCGAACGCGGCGGACGTCGAAGGCGCGCGCGGCTGGCTCGACGCGGTGCAAGGCGCGCCGGGCGTCGATGCCCAGGTGCTGACCGGCGCCCGCGCGGCGGCCTTTACGCCGGACGGCGGGTCAAGCGTTGCCGGGGTGCTGCACCAGCCGGGAGACGGCGTGGCCGAGCCGCAATTGGCGGTGCCGGCCATGGCCGATGCGCTGCGCAAGCGCGGCGGCATCATCCTGCAATCCTGCGCGGCGCGCGGCTTTGAACGCACGGGCGGCAGGATCACCGCTGTCGTGACGGAACGCGGCACGGTGCGCTGCGGCGCCGTGGTTCTGGCAGGCGGTGTGTGGTCCTCGCTCATGGCCCGCAGCCTTGGCCTGGATCTGCCGCAGTTCATGGCGTTCGGATCGGTGCTGCGGCTGGGACCGGTGCCGGGGCCGGACACCGCGCTGATCAGCGCCGAACACGGCATCGTCATGCGCCGCAATCATCTGGGCGGCTATGACCTGTGCAACGGAAAGGGCACGGTGCCCATCACACTGGATGTGCTGGCCAACCTGCTGCGGTTGCGTCCCGCGATGAGGGCGATGTGGAATGAAGTCTCCACGGCGTTCAGCCTCGATACCTTCCAGACATTTGCCCGGATGCCACGGGCGTGGGCACTCGATCGGCCTTCGCCGTTCGAGGCGCACCGCATCCTGATGCCCGAGATCAGGCAGAGCGACCTCGACCATGTCCTGCGCCACGCCCCCCGCGCCTTTCCGTTCCTGGCAGGCGCGCCCATCGTCGAGAGTTGGGCCGGATCGTTGATGACCACGCCCGATAACATGCCGGTCATCTCGCCCGTCGATGCCGTGCCGGGCCTGTTTGTTGGCGCCGGCTTCTACTACGGCCTGACGATGGGTCCGGCTGCGGGCGAGGCTCTGGCCGATCTCGTCACCGGGACGGCCCCGCAATTCGACCTGGCGCCCTATCGCCTCGAACGCTTTTCCGATGGATCGCCGATCCAGTTCCGCATGTAAACTCGCCTGGGAGCACGCCTTTATGGATCTTAAGGACTACACCCGCTTCGATGGCCTGGGCCTGGCCGACCTGGTCCAGCGCGGCGAAGTTTCCGCCGCCGAACTGGCGCAAACAGGGCTTGAGGCGATCGCGCGGGTCAACCCGCAGGTGAACGCCGTCATCGAAAGCTATGCCGATGCGCCGGCAAAGGCCGCGCCGGCCAAGGATGCGCCCTTCGCAGGCGTGCCGTTCCTGATCAAGGACATCGGTTCGCACGATGCGGGCGGCCTTTGCGAACTGGGCAGCCGGCTGACGAAAGGCATGCAGGCCCCGCCATTTGCCTCCGAACTGGTGAACCGCTTTCGCGCCGCCGGCGTGACCGTGCTGGGGCGCAGCAACATTCCCGAATTCGGATCGAGTTGCACGACCGAACCCGTTCTCCATGGCCCGACGCGCAACCCCTGGAACCTTGAGCGCACGTCAGGCGGCTCGTCCGGCGGCGCGGCGGCGGCGGTGGCATCGGGCATGGTGCCGATCGCCCACGCCAACGATGCGGGCGGCTCGATCCGCTGGCCGGCGGCCTGTTGCGGCCTTGTCGGCCTCAAGCCCAGCCGCAACCTCAATCCGGTCGGGCCGGACTCTGCGCTGGCGCTGCACGGGCTGGCCTGTGAACATATCGTTTCACGCAGCGTCCGCGATACCGCAGCGATGCTCGACGCGACTGCCGGCCCCGATGCGGGCGCATGGTGCTATACCCCGCGCCTTGACGGTTCCTATCTGGAGCAATCCCGGCGCGCGCCGGGGCGCCTGCGCATCGCGCTCGATCTCGATCCGCGCTTCCCGCCGACCACGCTGGAGCCTGAGGTGATCACCGCGATCCACGACACCGCGAAGCTGTGTGAGGACATGGGTCACATCGTCGAGGAAGCCAGGCTGGAGTTCGACCACGAGGCGATGCTGCGCGCCTTCGCGACGATCTGGTCGACCGACCTGCGCGCGGGTGTCGAGATGCTGTCGCGGATGACCGGCCGCCCCATCGGCCTCGATACGCTTGAACCGCACGTCTATGCCGCCTGGCGCGATACGGCGAGCGTAAGCGGCACCGATTTCATAGGGGCGCTGGCGCAGATGAATTCGGTTGCCCGCGCCTATGGCCGGCTGTTCACGCAATACGATGTGATGCTGACCCCGGCAGGCCGGATGGCCCCGTTCGAACTGGGGCGCATCGGCAAGATCCCGACCGACACCTTCTTCGAATGGTTCGTTGGCATGTGCGAACATTGCCCGTTCTTGTCGACGGTGAACATCGCCGGCATTCCGGGCCTGTCGCTGCCGCTGGGATGGAGCGCGGACGGCTTGCCGATCGGCTCCCACTTCGTCGCGCCGCAGGGCCACGAATTGCGCCTGCTCCAGTTGGCGACCCAACTTGAAACAGCCCGGCCCTGGGCGGATCGCCGCGCGCCGGTTCACGCCGCCAACTAGGGATCAGGGCAAACTAAGGATCAGGGCGCGGACCGGGCAAGTTCCGCCATCCGCGCCAGCCTCTCGGTGAAGAACGGAGCCGGTTTCATGATCCGGCTCCGTTGCTTCACGATCATACCCTGCACCTCTTGCCAATAGGCCTTGAAGTCAGGGTCGGCCCGCATCCGCGCGCGGTTGGCTTCGCGTGCATCGAGGCTGTCATGCCCCCACAGGTGCACCACCTCGTTCAGGTCGCCGATCTCGCTGGCGTAGTAGCCCAGCATGGCCGTGAGGTAGCGTGCCTGCGGCCTCATCCCCTTGGCTTCGTAAAGCGCGAAGTAAGCAGGCAGGCAGCCGGGCTTGAGGGTATATATCCGTTCCTCGACAAACATGGCCGCCCTCTTCAGTCCGCTTTCCCAAGACCCAGCGCGCGCAAGCCGGCGCGATAGGAATGGGCAATGTTGTCCACCGGCAGGTGGATTTCATGCGCCTGCCCAAGCGGCAGATCGGCAAACGCCAGTTCGGCAAGAATCGCCCGGTCTTCGGCGTTCACCGCTTCGAGCATATTGACCAGCGCGGCACCCGCCGTCGGGCCGCCTTCAACCTTGTGCAACTGGAACACCCGGCTGACGTGCGCGCTGACCGGGCTGGCAATATCGCACGAAATCAGCGGTTTTCGTGCTTCGTCGGCATAATGCACCTGAAAATCGATCACGAACGGCAGGACGATGCGGTAGGTGTAGTACGCCAGATGGTGGCCGCCAGCCCCATCGCTTTCGCTATATTCGGCGTGAAGCGTGACGGCATCCGCCGCCTGCTCGATCCGGCCGGGCTTCAAGGGTGAGTCCTGGTTGCCGCCCAGCGTGCTGGCATGAACGAACGGCAGATGGCTGAGATCGAAGAAGTTCTCGATCTGGCGCGGCGCGGAGATCGCCCAGTCGGACACTGGCGCAAATGTGATGTCAGCGGCCGGCATGTCCGCGAATTCCGGCAGGAACGGGATGTCATGGGCGGCGGGATCGCCAAGACAGGTCCATATCAGGCCATAGCGCTCCCGCGCCGGAAATGTCCGCACCGCATAGCGCTGAGGCAGCTTGGCCGACCGTCCGAGCGAAGGAATATGGCGGCATTGCCCGGTTCCGTCGAAACGCAGGCCGTGGAATGGGCACTCGATCAGACCGTCGCGAACCTGCCCGGAACTCAGCCGGATGAAGCGGTGCGGACAACGGTCGAGCGCGATGGCAACCTGGTCTTTTTCATCGCGAAACAGCACCAGATCGACATCGAGCAGCGATGCCTTGGCGGGATGATCCGCAATCTCCGCTGCAATCGCAACCGGATACCAGAAATGCGAGAGAACCTCCCAGTCCGCAGCGCCGATCTGCGATGCGGCAGGCCGCAGCGGTATTTTCGTCGCCTCGTCCGATAGAAACATGGCAGAATACTCCCTGGCTTCTGGCGCGCACATAGCCGCCAACGCGCCCGCCCCGATTACGAAGCGACCAGATTTCAGACGATACCCTTGTTGTAGGACGGCAGGGAGGAGCGCCGTCCCTTCATGAGGGACGCGTCATAAGGGCATAAGGGAATGTCTTCCCGCTATGCGCGCTCGATCTGCCAATCAGTTGATGCGGCGCGCCTGGAAGCCGCGCACAGCCGAGAAATAGCGCACGAACAGTTCGTTCTGGCTTGAAATGCCAAGCTTGGCATAGGCGCGCTTGCGGTGCGTGGCGACGGTGTTGACCGAGATCGAGCAGTTCAGGCTGATCGCCTCGGTCGAATAGCCCATGACGATGCTTGCGCAGATTTCCGCTTCACGCTGGCTCAGCTTGTGGGGGCCGGACAGCAGGACATGCTTGAGGTGCTCCAGCGTGCTTTCGCGCAAGTGGCCGGGAATGTCGGCCACCGAATTGATGAAATTGAAGCTTTCCTCATCGACGCTGCGCACCAGTTCGCTGTGGCGATGCAGGGCCTTGATCATGAAGCCGGCGATGGCCTTCATCGCCGACATTTCCGGCAGGCCGAATTCCTGCCGCTCACGCTTGCGATAGAAGCTGGTATAATACAGCGTGCCGTTGGCGTTGCCCAGCACGACCAGCTCGTGCGAAACGGCCGGTCCTTCGTAATAGTGCTGCCGGTATTCCGAGTTGGTGAAATCGTCGGCATCCATCACGTAGACGTCGATCGCCCCGCTGGCATCCGACCGGCGCACGTTGGGATCGGCCAGATAGCCGCCAGAAACATAATCGGCGGCCAGCTTGCGGGCCAGTTCAAGGTCTTCTTCGCAGTTTCCCTCGACGATCAGCGACTGGGGGTTGCTGGGATCGGGGAACGAGAAGACCGTGCATTCCTCGACATCGAGCAAGTCGCGGAAGACCGAATAGAATTTCACCCCGAACTGGCGTGACCCGATGGTCGACACGAGATCGCCGAACTGATCGAGATTTTGCGGATTGAGCAACGTTCAGCCACTCCTTTGATCACGGCTGGCGGGAGCCTAGCATAGGCCAAAGTCGAGTCAATCGACACGACGATGCGGCGGCACCGATGTGACGGGATCGATGGTGTCGCCTTCTGGGGGTAGCGCGGGAAAACCGGGCCGGGCGCTACAGATATATCGATAAGATTTCCCTGGAGGACTGAATGGCCACCTCGACGGTTTACGGCTCGAACATGGACGATGCCAACTGGCTTAAGCATGAGGTTGGCCGCCACGCGTTTCACCCCATGGCCGATCCCAAGGACACCGTTGGCAATCCCCCGCCGATCATCATGAAGGGCGACGGCGTCTATGTCACCGATCTCGACGGGCGGCGAATGCTGGATTGCCAAGGCGGATTGTGGTGCGTGAATGCGGGCTATGGCCGCGAGGAGATCATCCAGGCGATCACCGACCAACTGCGCGAACTGCCCTATTACACCAATTTCCCGGGCAGCGCGAACGCACCCTCGATCCGCCTTTCGGCCAAGCTGTGCGAACTCACCGCGCAGGAAGGCATGGCCAGCGTGCTGTTCGGATCGGGCGGATCAGACGCGACCGAAACCGCCTTCAAGATGGCGCGCCAGTACTGGAAACTGGTAGGCGAACCGGAACGTCTGAAGTTCCTTTCGCTGCGCAATGGCTATCACGGCCTGCACTTCGGCGGGATGTCCGCCTGTGGCGGGGACGCGTGGCGCCGCAGCTATGAACCGCTGGTGCCGGGCTTCATCAACGTGGAATCGCCAAACCTCTATCGCCCGCCGTTCGAAGGCGTCGATCCCGAGACGCTGGCGGACATGTGCGCCAACCTGCTTGAGCGCGAAATCCTGTTCCAGTCGCCCGATACCATCGCCGCTCTTATCGCCGAACCGATCCAGGGCGCGGGCGGCGTGCACGTTCCGCCCGCCAACTACTGGCCGCGGCTGCGCGAAATCTGCGACAGGTACGGCATCCTGCTGATCGCCGACGAAGTGATTACCGGATTCGGCCGTTCGGGCGAACTGTTCGGCGTGCGCAACTGGGGGGTCAAGCCCGACATCATGTGCGTGGCCAAGGGGATTACCTCTGGCTACATCCCGCTGGGCGCCACGCTGCTGAACGAGCGGGTCGCCAGCGCCTGGGAAGCGCAGGGGCCGCGCTCGGTCGTGATGCACGGCTATACCTACAGCGGTCACCCGGTTGCCTGCGCGGCCGGGCTTGTCGCCGTGGACATCGCCGTGCGCGAAGACCTGGCCGGCAATGCGGCGGACGTCGGCAGCTACCTTTTGGCCGGCCTGCGCAGGCTGATGGACCGGCACGAAGTGATCGGCGATGTCCGTGGCAAGGGGCTGATGATCGCCGTCGAACTGGTGTGCGATCGCACGACCAAGGAAGCGTTCGGCCCCACCGATCCCTATCCGATGGCGGTGTCGGACAAATGCCTGTCGAACGGCGTCATGCTGCGCACGATCGTCAACAAATTCATCATCTCGCCGCCTCTCACGCTGAACCGCGCGCAGGCCGACGATATCGTCGCCGCGCTCGACGACGCGCTGGCAAAGACGCCGCGCTAGATCGCCACACAAGCCCACCATTCCACAGAAAGACAACCCATGAGCAATCCGTTCCGCCACGACCTGTCGACGCTGGCCCCCGCCGCGCGCGCCTGGCTGGCTCGCAAGCCGGCCCACTATATCGATGGCGCGTGGCAGGCCAGTTCCTCCACGCTGCCGGTGATCGATCCATCGTCGGGCGAGCAGGTGGGCGAGATCGCGGCCGGCGGCGCGAACGAGGTCGATGCTGCGGTCGCGGCCGCCAATGCCGCGCTGAAATCGCCCGAATGGGCCGCCATCGGCCCGTTCGCGCGGGAACGGCTGATCATGCGCCTGGTCCAGCTTATCGAAGAGAACGCGGCGGTGCTGGCGCAGATCGAAACCGTGGACAACGGCATGCCGAGCTGGTTCGCCTTTGGCCCGACGATCATGGGTTCGGCGGACGTCTACCGGTACTATGCCGGCTGGCCGACCAAGATCGCAGGCGAGACGATGGTCGTCGAAGGGCCCCCGGGCGCCGGGGACTTTCGCGGGTTCACCCAGCGTTCGCCCGTGGGCGTGGTCGGCGCGATCGTGCCCTGGAACGTGCCGTTCCTGATGGCGGCGTGGAAGCTGGCCCCCGCGCTTGCGGCCGGCTGCACGGTGGTGCTCAAGCCCGCCGAGGACACCAGCCTTTCGGCACTGATGCTGGCCTCGCTTGTGGAGCAGGCGGGCTTTCCCAAGGGCGTGTTCAACGTCGTGACGGGGCGCGGGCCAGAGGCAGGCGAAGCGCTGGTCAACCATCCCGGCGTCGCCAAGATCAGCTTCACCGGATCGACCGCCACGGGCCGCCGCATCGGCGAAATCGCCGGTCGCAACCTCAAGAAGCACACGTTGGAACTGGGCGGGAAATCGCCGGTCCTGCTGTTCGACGACGCCCGGCTCGACGATGCCGTGCCCGGCGCGGCAAGTTCCATCTTCATGAACGCCGGGCAGATCTGCGTGGCCGGCTCTCGCCTCTATGTGCAGGGCGGCATCTATGACGAGGTCGTAGAACGGTTGCATGCCCATGCCGCGTCGCTCAGCCTTGGCGCCGGGCTTTCACCCGACGTGTTCATGGGGCCGCTGGTCAGCGCCGCGCAGAAGGCCCGCGTCACGGGCTTTCTCGAACGCGCCGGGGCGGCGGCCGGCTGCGAAGTCCTGCGTGGTGCCCCTGTCGACGAGGATGGGGGCTATTTCGTCAGCCCGGCGATCGTCACGGGCGCGGCGCACGATGCCGAGATTTCCCGTTCCGAAGTGTTCGGCCCGGTGCTGTCGGTCTATCGCTTCGACGACGAGGACGAAGCGCTGGCCCTGGCGAATGACTCCGACTACGGCCTTGCCGCAACGATCTGGTCGGGTGACATTAGCCGCGTGATGCGCGTTTCCGAGGCGCTGGAATGCGGCAAGGTGCTGGTCAACAACGGTGGCTTCCCCTACCCTGGCCTGCCCGAAGGCGGGCGCAAGTCTTCGGGCCACGGCAAGGATCTTGGCCGCGAGGCGCTGGATAGCTGTCTTCAGACCAAGACCGTGCTGATCAGGATGTAATTCGCCCGCCCCTGCCCGAACGTAGACGTAAAAGCCCCCGCTCCCTTGAAAAGGAGTGGGGGCTTTTGCGTGTGCGATCACCCCCGGCGCCACGCCCATCGGGCGCCGCCACGAAAAAGTGCCGCCGCCTCGGGAAGAGGCGACGGCACCGGAGATTGCGTCAGGCGAAACGGATCAAAAGGACTTCTTGACCGTTACCGCGAAGCGACGGGGCAGACCGGGCGTGCCCGAAACCGCGCCCAGCCCGCTGATGGCGATCAGGTTCTGATAGTAGTACTGCTTGGTCAGGTTGGTGACCTCGCCTGAAACCTGCAAGTCGCCATCGTTCGGGCGCCAGGTCAGGCGCGCGTTGAGCAGCGTCAGCGCCCGCAGTTCTGTCAGCGGCGAGGCGAAGGGGCGCGCCTGCATCCGCGACTGGTACGACAGGTCGAGACGCGGGGTCAGCGATCCCATGCTGCCCAGCGCCACCTCGTATTGCGCGCCGAAGCTGGCCTTCCACTTGGCGGTGTAGGGCGAGGTATCGGACAGCGAAACGCCGGTTACCGGATTGATCGACGTGTACTTGAAATCGAGATAGCTAAGGCTCGCGTCGATCAAGGCGCCCGGCAGCGGCCGCAGCGATGTTTCGGCCTCGAAACCCTTGACCTCGGCGTTGCCCGCGTTGCGCGGCGCCTGGCACGGACCTGGCCCGCCAAGATCAGGGCAGCTTGAAACGGTAAGCTGGATGTCCTTGTACTTGTTGAAGAAAGCCGCAAGGTTAAGCGTCACGCGCCGATCGAGGAAATCGGACTTGAGACCGATTTCATAAGCCTGGAGCGTTTCAGGATCGAATGCCGCCGCCTGCGCCGGGAAGTTGGCGCGCGGGTTCAGACCGCCGCCCTTGTAGCCCGTGGCGAACTGCGCATAGGTCATCAGGTGCGGCGACCAGCGATAGGTCAGGTTGGCGCGGAAGTCGGAGCGAGTCTTGGTGTAGCGCCCGACCGTGCCATCAAGCCCGAACAGGAAGGCATTCGCCGGGAACGGCGGTGCGATCGGCGGCTGGATCGCGGTGCCATCGGGATTGCTGCGCCCGTAGACGAAGGTCTTCTTGTCATGCGTGATGCGATAGCCGCCGATCAGGTCAAGCTGGTCGGTCAGGTGCGCGGTTGCCTGCACGAAGCCCGCCACGCTGCTGGAAGGCACCCGGTTGTCCTCGGCGAAGTCGAAATCGATGCCGAACGGTTCGAGATAAGGCAGCGCGGTGCGCGAAGTCTGATTGGCGCGGACGCGCAGGTAATAGCCGCCGATCGTATAATCGATCAGCGATCCGAACGAGCTGTTCAGGCGCAATTCCTGGCTGATCTGATTCAGCCTTTGCTGGACATTGGCATAGACCAGCGGGATCGGCGCACCGGAATCGCCGCTATAGTCGTTGGTGTATTTGCGATAGGCCGTGATCGACTTGATCGAAGTGGTATCGCTGACGTTCCAGTCGAGCACCAGCGAAGTGCCCCAGGCGGTCAGGTGGTTGATCGGCGGAAAGGCTGCCGGCCGCCACGGATGGCCGGCGTCGGCGGGGCGTGGATCGATATAGGTGGAATAATCCGTATAGCGCGGCCCGATGAACCGGGAATCGAACGGCACCCCATTATAGGAAATGGCGCTGGGGAATTCGAACGCGGTGATCACGTTGGGCGAAGATTCCGAACGATCACGCGTATAATCGGCGCTGAGGTTGACGGTCAGCGTATCGGTCGGCAGCCAGCGCATCGCGATGCGCCCAGCGGCGATCGACTTGCCGCCTTCGGTGCCCAGCTTGCAGCTTCCGCTGGTGGTGCGGACGGGCAGCCCCGAGCCGGGATTGGCGCAGGCATAGTCGATCCGCTTCACATAGCCGTTTTCGTTGCGGCTCAGCCCCGCGATGTTGACAAACAGGTTCTCGGCGACGGGGAAGCTGACCGACCCCTTGAAATCGAGGCGGCCGTAGGAGCCGACCGTGCCCTGCATGCTGCCCGACAGCGTCTCAGCCGGCTTGGAAGAGTAGATCTTCACCGCGCCGCCGATCGAATTCTTGCCCGCCAGGGTGCCCTGCGGTCCGCGCAGAACCTCGATCCGATCGACGTCGAGCAGGTCGAGCATGGTTCCCGTCAGCGAGGCATAGTAGACGTCGTCCACATAGATGCCGACGCCCGGTTCCAGCGCATAGGAACTGTCGACCTGCCCCACCCCGCGGATATAGGCGATCATCGACGAACCGCCGGTCTGCGAGGCGGTGGTCAGCGTGACGTTGGGTGCCTGCGCCGCCACATCGGCAACGCTGGACTGTCCACGCGCTTCCAGCATCGCGCTGTTGACGGCCGTGATCGCCAGCGGCGTCGATTGCAGGCTTTGCGACCGAAACTGCGCGGTGACGACGATTTCGGGCGGGGCATCCGCCTGGTCCGTGCTTCCTTGCGCGTCCTGTGCATGGGCCGCGCCGCTTGCCAGCAACGCGCCAAGCGCCACCGAATTCCAAAGAACGTTCTTTTTCACGTATGCCTCCCTGTGAGGTTTAGTTATTTTGTACCTCTTCATCCGCCGCCAGCAGGTTCAGAGACATACCCTTGTCGAGTGACATCGGTGATCGGTGATATGTCGCGCATATTCGCGCCGTCGCGCATTAGGGGTACACGCTATCCTCCTCCAGGGTGATAGACAGCAAGTCGCGCCACTTCGTACCGATAGCTGCGCGTGGCGCGGCATGTGAACCGGCGACTTGCGAATACTTGCAGCATCCCGCCCGACGGCGGACAAGAATCTGGAGCCTGACATGCCGCCTAGCGACGCCCGTATCCCCCTTCCCGCCCCGCGCAGCACGCCTTACGGCATCTTGCGCGGCGCCCCCTTCACCGGGGATGCGGCGCTTCCGTCCGAGGCCGAGGTGGTCATCATCGGCGGCGGTATCCTTGGCGCGGTCACGGCGCTCAATCTGGCAAAGCGCAATATTCCTGTCGTGCTGTGCGAAAAGGCGGAGATCGGCTGCGAAGCGTCAAGCCGCGCCTTCGGCTGGGTGTCGGAAATCATGGTCGATACCCTCAAGCAACCGATGACGCAGTTGGCCAAGCGGATGTGGGACGATCTTCACGCCGAAGCGGGGGAAACCGGGTTCCGGCGCCATGGCGTGCTGCAGCTTGCCGAAACGCCCGAGGAACTCGAAGGCCTTTCCGCGTGGCTCGAATCGTGTAGCGGAACCGTCAGCGACACGCGCCTTGTCACCGCTTCGCAGGTCCGCGAGCGGCTGCCCACGGCGTCCCGAGACTTTGCCGGCGGGCTGCTGTGCGAAAGCGATGGATCGGCCGAACCGGTGCTGGCCACCGCCGCCATCGCGCAAGCCGCCCGGCGCGCCGGCGCAAGGATCGTGACGGGATGCGCGGTGCGCGGGCTGAATCTTGCCGCCGGCCGCATCGCCGGCGTCTACACCGAAAAAGGCTATATCAAGACATCGATGGTGCTTTGCGCCGCCAATGCTTGGTCGCGCCTGTTCTGCGGCAATCATGGTGTCGACGTGCCCCAGATCTATGCGATCCTGTCGATGGGGCGCACCGGGGTGACCGATGGCCCGGTGGGCGCCGGCGGGGTGGACGCCTGGGCATGGCGCCGGCAGATCGACGGGTCCTATGCGCTGGGCGGGGTCAACGGCATCGCCGCGCCGGTGACGCGCGATGCGATCAAGCTTTACAATCGCTTCAAGCCACTGATGGAAATGATGGGCAGCGGCGGCAAGGTGGACTTCGGGCGCGATGCCTGGAACGACCTGATGCTGGCGCGACGCTGGAACCCCGCGAAGCGTTCCCCGTTCGAGCGTTTGCGCGTGCTCGCCGGCAAGACCAGGGCCGAAGCTCGCACCTCGCTGGCCAGCAATGCCCGGGTCTTCCCCGAAATGGCCGGCGCCCGGGTGGAGGAAACGTGGTCAGGCCCGCTGACGCTGACGCCCGACAACATGCCGATCCTTGGCGCGGTGAGCGCGATTCCTGGCTTTCACCTCGCCACCGGCTGCACGTATGGCATCACCTGGGCGCCCGCGATCGGCAAGCTGATGGCCGACATCATGACCGGACGCCCCACTGACTTCGATGCCGCCCCCTATCGCCTCGAACGCTTTTTCGATGGTAGCCCGCCGATCGTAACATATTGATAGTATTAACGTGTCTTGCGGCCACACCACGCCGGCCGGATCGCAAGCCGTTCGACAAGAATGATGTGCAGCGGCTCGCTCTATCACCCTTGAAGAGCATTGCCGGCCGCGCGCGCCAGACCTTATGCCTGTGCAAGATACGGGAAGCCGCCTGGCGCAAGTCCGCCTTGGGACCCGTGATGCCTTTGAAGTGGAGCATTCATGTCCTTTCTTTTCAACGCCTGGTACATGATCGGATGGGCTGACGAGTTTACGGGCGAAGCCCTGGTGGCGCGCACCATGCTCAAGATCCCGGTGGTCGCATGGCGCGATGCCGCCAGCGGCGCCTATCACGCGCTCGAGGATACCTGCCCCCACCGCTTTGCGCCGCTGTCGGAAGGAAAGCTGGTCAATGGCCGCGTCCAGTGCGGCTATCACGGACTGGAATTCGACGGGACGGGCCAATGCCGCCACAACCCGTTCAACAAGGTCGTGCCGTCATCGATCCGCACGCGCAGCTTTCCGATTGCCGAGCGGCCGGGCGCGGTATGGGTGTGGATGGGCGATCCGGCGCGCGCCGACGAAGCGCTGATCCCGGATGTCGACTATCACGCCGATCCGACGATGCGATATGTGAAGGGCAGTTCGCTCATCGCCAGCGATTACCGGTTGATCACCGACAACCTGATGGACCTGTGCCATTCCACGTTCCTGCACCCTTCGTTCGGCGGGCTGGAATACATGCCGCAATTCCGATCGGAAGAACGGCCCGACGGCGTGATCGTGTGCAACTATCACATCCCCGACATGATCAATATCTTCGGCCCCGAAGCCATCCCGGCCGAACGCATCCGCAACAATGACAACATCCGCTGGATCGCGCCGTCGGTGCATATCCTGGAAAGCCGGGCCGGACTGGTCGGCAGCGACGAATACATCGTCTACGTGCCCTCGGCTCATATCCTCACCCCGCAGGACGAGACCAGCACCCACTATTTCTGGAGTTCGGGCTGCGACAAGGACCTGCCCGTGCCCGACGAGGCCTTGATCGAAATCCTGAAGCAGGCCTTCGACGGCGAAGACAAGCCGATGCTCGAAGCCGTGCAGCGCCGGATGGCCGGGCGCGATCTGTGGGACATGGACCCTGTCTTGCTGCCCACCGATGCCGGCGCAGTGCGCGTGCGCCGCAAGATGGCCGCGATGATCGCCGCCGAACGCGAGGAGGCGAGCGTCAGCGCTTAGCCACATCGGCGCGCGGGGGCCGCCACGCCGATCTCCACGATCTGAAATCGATACAGAAGGATCACTTCGATGAGCAGTACCGATTATCTGCTGGACGGAACCGTTCCGCCGGCAGTGCAGTCCATGCGCAGCCACATGCTGGATGCCGACATCAACAGCTTTGTCTTTCGCAACATGGCCCAACTGTTCGAGACGCGCCCCGTCGGACGCGGCGGCCCGGTCACCCCCCTTCCCGCCGCGCATCGCGAATTGCCCGCCTATATGGCGGACGGCCAGGCCCATACGCTGGAAGAGTGGTTCGAGCGCACGTTCACCAACGCATTCATGGTGATTCGCGATGGCAAGGTGCTGCACGAGAGCTATCGCAACCATGCCGGCCCGCAGACGCATTTCTGGGGCGCATCCGTCTCGAAGTCGGTGATGTCGCTGCTCGTCGGCATCGCCATCGATGAAGGCGCGATCGCTTCGCTCGACGACCAGATCGTCCAGTACCTGCCCGAACTGGCGGGCACCGGCTATGACGGCGTCACCTTGAAGCAGGCGTTGCAGATGCGGTCGGGCGTGGATTTCGACGAGATCCTCGACGCCGAGAACCAGAACCCGCCCTATGTGAACTTCCAGAATGCGATCGTGCGCAACACCCAGCGCTATTGGGAGCCGGCGCTCACCGTTGGACGGCGCCACGAGCCGGGCACGTTCTTTGCCTATTGCACGCTGGATTCCGCCGTTGTCGGATGGGTTCTGACGCGAACGACCGGAACCACGCTGTCCGCGCTCACCGCCAGCCGCCTGTGGCAACCGGCCGGCATGGAATTCGATGCGTTCTGGATGGCCGATGGCAAGCCGGGCGTCGGCGTGGAGCCTGCCGGCCTTGGCTTCAACGCCACGATGCGCGATTTCGCCCGCCTGGGCCTGCTGATGCTGAACAAGGGCAAGGTGGGCGACCGCCAGATCATTCCGGCCGACTGGATCGAACAATCGACACAGATGCATCCGACCGAATATCCGGCCGGTATTCTGGGCGGCCCCGGATATGGCTTCCAATGGTGGCAGCTCGACAACCAGGATGGGCGCGCGGCGGGCTTTTCGGCGGTGGGCCTGGGCGGACAGTTCGTCTTTGTCGATCCCCCCAGCAAGACGGTCATCGTCAAGATGAGCCATTTCCCGCTGGAGCGCGTGTTCGAACAGCAGGAAGTCCTCGCCTATTTCCACCAACTGCTCGACTGGTCCGCGTGACGTGACCCTGGCGGCCGCGGCGGGTGCCATGCGGTTCACGGTGGTCGCCACGATTTGCCGCAGATCCAACAACCAAGGAACAATGCCAGGTGAAACTCGTCGGATACACGGACAAGTTCAGCGTCGAGCCAGGAGAGACGCTGAACTTTCTTATCAGCTCCGAGGCTGGTGACTATCAATCCACGCTCGTCAGGCTGATCCACGGGGACGACAATCCCCAGGGGCCGGGCCTGAAGGAGCGGCCGATCGAGGCGAGTATCAACCGCAGCTATCCGGGCACGTTCCAGGACGTCTATCCCGGATCGTACATGCGGATCGATCACCTGCCGCTGGGGGATGCAGGCGATGTGATCGCCTTTGCCGCATGGCTTTATCCGACTTTGCCGCAAGGCGGCAGGCAAGGTGTGTTCAGCCGGATCGCACCCGACCTGACAGAGGCGGATTTTCAGCTTTCCGTCGATGAAGACGGCCATCTGGTCGGCCGCTACGCCGCAGGCGGAACGCCGGTCGAAGTGCGATCGCCGCGCCCGCTGATCGAGCGCGAATGGCAGTTCGCCGCGCTCGTCATCGACAAGGCGCACGGCAGTTTCACCCTGCGGGTCGATCGCAGCCGCTTTCGCGTGGGCGAGCAAGGCACCGAGATCGCATCGACGGCGATCGACGGTGCACCGGCGCTTTCAAACGACGCGATCACGCTCCTGGGCGCGTGCGCGCTGGTGACGGACCGCGACCGGCAGTTTTCCAGGGACAGCTTCGACGGCAAGATTTCGTGCCCCGTGGTCCTGTCGGGCGCCGCGGTTCGCACGCTGCTCGACCCGGCGACACGGCCCGAGGCGCTGGACCATTGCGCCCCCGATGGCGCCACCTTCGTCGCCCGCTGGAACCTTGCGCACGATCCGTCGGGAAAGCATATCCCGGACCTGAGCGGCAACGGCCACGACGGACGGTTGCACAACACGCCGATGCGCGGCGTCACCGGGCACAATTTCGACGGCACCGAAGACAACTTCGCCCTCGCCCCGGACCAGTACAACGCGGTCCACTTCCATTCCGACGATCTCGACGATTGCGCGTGGGATACCTCGTTCGAATTCACGATTCCCCCTGGCCTCGGCAGCGGCGTCTATGCGGCCAAGCTGACCGCCGCCGATGGATCGCGCGATTACGTGCCGTTCTTCGTTCGCGCCCCGACCGGCGCACCAACGGCCAAGGTGGTCGTGGTCATCCCGACCTTTTCCTACCTTGCCTATGCCAACGAACAGGTCGATTTCTTCAAGCTGCTCGAAGGGTCGGTGCCCCCGCCCGATCCGTCGATCGGCGCCGAGGAAATCCGCTATCTGTCGCGCTATCACATGCGCAGCCTTTATGACGTTCACCGCGACGGCTCGGGCGTATGCTATTCGACGATGCTGCGTCCGCTGCTCAGCCCGATGCGCCCCTGGCATCGCGCCCGCACCTGGAACGGCCCACACCAGTTTTCCGCCGACCTGTTCCTGATCGACTGGCTGGAGGAAATGGGCATCGCCTACGATGTCATCACCGACCACGACCTGCACAGGCATGGCGCGGCGGCGCTGGCGCCCTACAAGTGCGCGCTTTCGGGCACGCACCACGAGTACTGGTCCATCCAGATGCTGGAAGGGCTGGAACAGTACCAGAATGCCGGCGGCCGGTTCTGCTACCTTTCGGGCAACGGACTGTACTGGGTCACCACCGTGAACGCCGAAGGCACCGTGGCCGAAGTGCGCCGCGCCAATGGCGGCCGCACCTGGTCCACCGAACCGGGCCAGACGCGCCATAGCCAGACCGGCGAGCCGGGGGGCCTCTGGCGGTTCCGTGGCAACGGACCGCAGAAATACGTCGGAGTCGGCATGGCATCGGCCGGCGGCGGGCGCGGCACGGCGTTCCGTCGCACCGAAGACAGCCATTCGCCCCGCGTTGCCTTCATGTTCGAAGGGATCGACGAGGAACTGATCGGCGATATCCCGGCGCTGGCGCTGGAGCACGGCGCGGCGGGCTTCGAGATCGATCGCGCCGATTTCGATCTCGGCACCCCGCCGCACGCGCTGATCGTGGCGACGTCGCTGCCCATGGGCGATTTCTACGTCGGCCAGGTGGAGGACATGCGCATCTCGCCGGCCGACCAGTTCATGCTGGCAAGGCTCAAGCGCGCGGACATGGTCTATTACGAGACGCCCAACGACGGCGCGGTGTTCTCGGCCAGTTCGTGCAACTTCTGCGCGACGCTTTCCTACAACAACTACGACAACAACGTGTCGCGCCTGCTGCACAATGTCGTGCGGCATTTCTCACGGTAGAAATGCCCGGCCAGGGCCGCTGCGCCGCACCCTCACCCGCCAAGGGGATGGGGGCGGCGCGGCGAAAGGCATATGCGTCCACTTCGACAAGAAGGCACGTGAGGAACAAGCATGGAAGCGGTGTTGATCGATGTGGCGACTGGCCATGCCCAGGAAAGCCAATCGGGCCTGCAATTGTTGCGGCCGCGCATCTGGGGCGCATTTCATCGCGCCCCCGGCAAAGTGGCCGCGATCGTCATTCACCCCACGTCCAACTTCATGCACCACTATCTGCTGGAACCGCTGTCCAGCCGGGGCATCGCCACGCTTGGGCTGAATACGCGTTACCTGGGCAGCGACGTGACGTTGCTGCTCGAACGCGCCATCCAGGATCTGGGCGCGGGCGTGCACTGGCTGCGCGCGCAAGGCTATGAACGGATCATGCTGATCGGCAACAGCGGCGGCGCCGCGCTGGTCAGCCTCTATCAGGCGCAGGCCGAACGTCTCGATATCACCGCAACCCCGGCGGGCGATCCGATCGACCTTTCGCCCGCGGATCTGCCCCCGGCCCAGGGAATCGCGCTGAATGCCGCGCATCTTGGCCGTTCGCGGCTGATGACGATGTGGATCGATCCCGCCCAGATCGACGAGGCCGACCCGCTGGCGACAGACCCCGCGCTCGACATGTTCAACCCCGACAATGGCCCGCCCTATTCCAGCGCGTTCCTGGCGCTCTACCGCGCCGCGCAACGGCGGCGGCTTGAGCGGCTGGAGGAATGGACGCGCGCGCGATTGCGCCAGTTGCGCGCGATTCCCGGCGGGCCGACCGACATGGCCTTCGTGGTGCATCGCACGCTGGCCGATCCGCGCTGTCTCGATGCCGCGCTCGATCCGAACGACCGGCCGCCCGGCACCACGGTGTGGGGGCCGCCCAAAGTCCAGAACTACGCGGCGAACAGCATGGGGCGCTATACCTCGCTGACCGCGTTCCTCAGCCAGTGGGCGCCGTCGAGCCGGGGCGATGGCCCGGCGTGCCTGGCGCAGACCAGCGTTCCGGTGCTGCTGGCCGAACACACCGCCGATTCTTCCACGTTCCCCAGCGATCACGAAGAATGGGCGCGCGCCGCGCAAGGACGCCTGCGCCGCATCCAGTTGAAGGGCGGCAACCACTATCTTGCCGGCCAGCCGGCCCTTGTCGAACAACTGGCCGATGAAATGGCCGCTTTTGCCCAGCAACTATAAAAGCCAAGCGACTACAAAAGGATGCCTGCCATGACCTTCACCATCGAACGCCTGAACCATTTCGCCTGGCGGTGCCGCGATGCCGAAGAAACGCGTGCGTTCTATGAAGACATCCTGGGATTGCCGCTGGCCCATGTGATCCGGGCAGACACCGTGCCATCGACCGGCGAATATTGCCCCTACACGCATATTTTCTTCAAGATGGCCGATGGTTCGTTCATCGCCTTTTTCGACCTGGGCGACGACGTAGCGGCGCTGCCTTCGCCCAACACGCCCGCGTGGGTCAACCATATCGCGCTGCAGGTGCCGGACCGCGCCGCGCTGCTGGCGGCCAAGGCGCGGCTGGAGGCAGCGGGCGTCGAGGTGCTGGGCATTACCGATCACCACATCATCGAATCGATCTATTTCGTCGATCCGAACGGCTTCCGCGTCGAACTGACGACATGGCTGGTCGATCAGGCCTATATGGATCGCGCGCAGCAAGATGCCCACGCCGCGCTTTCGGCATGGACGGTCGAAAAGCAGGAACGCCGCCGCCAGACCGATCAGACGTCAGACGATCGCCCCAGCCTCGCGTAAGCCTCGGGGTCGCGCTGCCGCAGCCGCTGCGCCAGCCCCGCGCCGATCAGCGCGACCACCAGGATGGACCCTGGCATCACCGTATTCATCGCCCCCGCGCTTCCGGTCAGGACATCGAAGCGCGTGACGGCCAGCGCCGCGACCGCCCCGAACACCACCAGCGACACGGCGCTCACCGCGATCACCGCCACGGGCGGCGGCGTTTCGCGCAGCAGATGGCGGCAGGTCGACAGCGAGGTAATGGCGATCAGCACGATGATCCCCAGCGTCGCCACGGCAGACAGCAACGTGAACACCACCAGCACGGGATCGGCCCCGCTCACCGCGAACAGAACGACGCAAACGGCGGCCAGGGCGCTTTGGGTGACGGAGCCGATGTGCGGGCTGTTGAAATCGGGGTGGGTCCGCCCCAGCCGGCGCGGCAGCAGATGCTCGCGGCCCATCGCGAAGAAGTAGCGCGAGATCGCATTGTGGAAGGCCAGCAGCGCGGCATAAGTGCTGGTGACGAACAGCACTCGCATCGCCAGCGTCATCGGTGCGCCGGCATAACGGTCGGCCAGGTCGAACAGCAGCACGGTTGGATCGGGCGCGCCCGACAGCAGCGGCGCGAGCTTGTCGACGCCGATGCCGTTCACGGCGGCCCAGGTCGATATGGTGTAGAACACGCCGATCAGGATCACGGAGAAGTAGGTCGCACGCGGTATGGTGCGCTCGGGATCGCGGGCTTCCTCGCTGTAGATCGTCGTCGCCTCGAACCCCACGAACGCCGCGAAGCACAGCATCAGACCGATCGCGGGCGATCCTGCCATGAACAGTTCGGGCTGGAACGGGCGAAGGCTCAACCCGCTGTCGCCGCCGTGCCCGACGATCAACACATCCAGGACAACGACGACGAGATATTCCGCCGCCACCAGCGCGCCCAGCACTTTGGCCGACAGATCGACCTGGCGAAAGCCGAACCACGCCACCGACACCAGCGCCGCGCCCGAATAGGCCCACCACGGCAGCGCGATGCCGGTCCACGGCTCGACCAGCGCCTTGGCCGCCGAACCGAACAGGCCATAAAGGCCGATCTGGATCGCATTGTAGCTAAGCAGGGCGATCATTCCGGTGGCCCCCGCCGCGATGCCGCCCAGCCCCCTTGCGGCGAACGCATAGAACGCCCCGGCGCTGCGCACGTCGCGCGCCATGCGGGTATAGCCGACCGCGAAGGCGATCAGCAGGACGCTGGCCAGCAGGAACATCGCGGGCAGGCCGGCGCCGTTGCCGAACAGCATGGCCACCGGAATGCCGCCGGCCATCGCCACCAGCGGGCCTGCCGCGGAAATGACGAAAAATGCGATGGCGAGCGGCCCCAGCGCCCCTGCGCGCAACTTTCCTTCGGTATCCTGTGCCATCGATTTCCCGTCGCTGAAGCTTCCCTGCATACCGCCGTCTACCGCAATTGCCGAAAGGGATCACCGGCTACGTTTTGGCAGGCATGGCGGGGCTGGATAGAGGAAATTCCCACAACATATTGTAATGAAAACAGAAATTCTCGATGCCCCTGCCTCGTCCTGTAACGTCACCCTGCAAGGGTATGCCCGGCCGCACCCCCGCGCCATAGTCCACGGGCCTCAGTCAGGTCGATTGAATGCGGCGCAAACCAAAGCAATCCGGCCGGGCCTTCGGGCCGAACCTTCCGGAGTAGACAGCGCATGACCAAGCCCCATGACCTTCCCAGCCCCCACGAAGTCCGGCTTGAACTTCGCATGCCGGCCCCGGCCGCGGTGGTGTTCGATGTGTTTACGGGCGTGGACCACACGCGCGAATGGTTGCCGCCCGAAGGACTGACGCTTTCCACCTGCGAGATCGACGCGCGCGAAGGCGGGCGTTTCGCATGGCAGATGGCCGGACCGGACGGCCCCGTCAGCCCGCTGATCGAAGGCGTCTATCTGGAAGTCGTGCCCGGCAAGCGGCTCGTCTACACCAATGACAATGGCGACAAGTCGCCCGACGCCGAACATGTCATCGCCGATCTGTCGTTTGACGAAGAAGGCGGCGAAACGCTGTTTTCCTGCCGGGTCATCTTCCCATCGGCCGCGAAGATGGAGGAATGGCTGGCCCAGGGCGGGCGCGAAGGCGTGGCTGCGGGCAATGTGCGCATGGCGCACTATCTCCAGACCCTTTCCTGACGGGCGCCGCACAAGATCGTCGACACGCTGGCATTCATGTTCGAATCCTGCTGGACCTTGCGCCCCACGGCCAAGGCCATGACCACACCCGCCCTGCGATCCGAACACGGGGATTGCCGGAACGGCTTCACGAAAGCGCGCCTGCCATGACCATCGAACTCGATTTCACGCACGATCCCAAGGCTTGCAGTTGGGTCGATGGCGCCGCCGGTCATGCCGACTTTCCCGTGCAGAACCTGCCCTTCGGCGTATTTTCAACCGACGGCACGCGCCCTCGCGGCGGGGTGGCCATCGGCGAGGCCATTCTGGACCTTGCCGCCATTGCCCCGCTGCTGGATGGCCCCGCCGCCCATTCGGCCGCTTTGGCCGGGCAGCCCACGCTGAACGCCCTGTTCGCGCAAGGACAAGCGGCGATGACGGCGCTGCGCCGCGCGCTGTTCACGCTGCTGACCGATGCGGCGCGGGCCGAAGCGGTGCGCCACGCGCTCCACCCCCGCGTGGACTGCGCGTTGCACCTGCCGTTCGCGATCGGCGATTACACCGATTTCTACACCGGCATCCATCACGCCGAAAATGTCGGGCGGCTGCTTCGCCCCGACAATCCGTTGCTTCCCAACTACAAGTACGTGCCGATCGGATACCACGGGCGCAGTTCGTCCATCCGGCCAAGCGGCGTCGATGTGCGGCGTCCGCGCGGCCAGACCAAGGCCCCGGCCGAGGACGCACCCAGCCATGGCCCCTGCAAGCGCCTTGATTACGAACTGGAAATGGCGATCTGGGTGGGACAAGGCAACGAACTGGGCACACCCGTGCCGATTGCCGAGGCAGGCCGCCACATCGCCGGCCTTTCGATCCTGAACGACTGGTCGGCGCGCGATGTGCAGGCGTGGGAATATCAGCCGCTCGGCCCGTTCCTGGCCAAGAACTTTCACTCCACGATCTCGCCCTGGGTCGTGACGATCGACGCGCTGGCGCCGTTCCGCGTTGCCCAGCCGCAGCGTGCGCCAGGCGATCCCGCGCCGCTGCCCTATCTGTTCGATGCGCAGGACCAGCAGCATGGCGCGCTGGACGTGACGATGGAGGTTTGGCTGCGCAGCGCCGCGATGCGCGATGCGGGCCTGCCCGGCGTGCGCCTGTCGCGCGGAGCGATGACCGCGATGTACTGGACCATGGCGCAATTGCTGGCCCATCACACCAGCGGTGGCTGCAATCTGGCAGCGGGCGACCTGATGGGAACCGGCACCCTGTCCGGCGCCGATTCCACGAGCTTTGGCAGCCTGATGGAGATCAGCCGGGGAGGAACCGTCCCGTTCGCCCTGCCTTCGGGAGAGACGCGGACCTTCCTTGAGGACGGCGATGACGTGACCATCACCGCCTATGCCGAGCGTGAGGGTTATGCCCGGATCGGCTTCGGCCAGTGCACCGCCCGGATCCTGCCGGCATGACGCCGGCCTGCCCTGGTAGGGTGGAACCACAATCCGGTTCCGCCATGGTTCCGCCAGCCTAGGGAATACGCCCCAGCAGCGCATCGCGGTTCTGCGCGACGACTTCGAGCAGCCAGTTCCTGAACGCGCGAACCCGCTGGAGCTGGCGCGTATCGCGATGGATCACGATCCAGAATGACCGGTCGATGCCGATTTCGGGCAGCACGCGCTCCAGCCTGGGGTCGGCATCGCCGATGAAGCATGGCAGGACGGCGATGCCGGCGCCCGCCGCGACCAGTTGGTGCTGCGCGTTGATGCTCGAACTTCGGATATGGGCGTTGAGACGCTCGTCGATTTCCCCGAGGTATCGCAATTCGGGGGCATAGAGCAGGTCGGGCACATAGCCGATCAGACGATGCCGCAGCGCCAGGTCATCAAGGTTTTGCGGCCCGCCCTTCCTGGCAAGATAGCTGCGGCCGGCGTAAAGCTGCAGGCGATAGTCCGACAGCTTCCCGCTGATGACCGGTCCGGTCCGGGGCCGGGCCAGCAATATCGCCATGTCCGCCTCTCGCTTGGACGGATTGAGGAAGCCGCTCGTGGCGGCAAGGTCCACCGTGAGGAGGGGGTAGCGATCGGTGAAGCCCTGCAGATGCCGGGCGATGAACCATGTCCCGAAGCCTTCGGAAACGCTGATGCGAAGATGGCCGCTCAACCCGGCCGGGCTTTGCTGCTCCACGATCGTCTCGAACGCCTGCCCCATCAGTTCGACCTGGGCCAGCAGCCGTTCGCCCGCTTCGGTCAGCACCTGCCCTTCGCGCGTCTGTTCGAAAAGCGTATAGCCAAGCGCGCGTTCGAGGCGGCGCAGGCGCCGGCCGATCGTTGCCGGATCGATGCCCAGCGTCGCGGCGGCGCGCGCATATTGGCCCACCCGCGCGACGGCGAGAAAGTCCCTCAGTTCATTCCAGTTGATTGGTTGCATAGCTGCAAGTCACGGTTGCATTCTTCGCTATTGATTGCAAGTTTGTCGGGAGTAGGCAGCGCGGCGAAGGAGAATTGCCATGCGTATCGTCGATCACCTCATTTCGGGGCACGAGGCAGCGGCCGGATACCGGGAATCGGACATTTTCGATCCCAATACCGGCAAGGTCCAGGCCAAGGTCCGGCTTGGCCGCCAGGCCGATCTCGATGCGGCCATGGCCAAGGCGCTGGCGGTCCAGCCCGCCTGGGCAGCTACCAATCCGCAGCGCCGCGCCCGCGTGATGTTCCGCTTCAAGGAACTGATCGAAGCGAACATGGACAGCCTGGCGGCGCTTCTGTCGTCCGAACACGGCAAGGTGATCGCCGATTCCAAGGGCGACATCCAGCGCGGCCTGGAAGTGATCGAATTCGCCTGCGGCATCCCGCATGCGCTCAAGGGTGAATATACGCAGGGCGCGGGCCCCGGCATCGACGTCTATTCCATGCGTCAACCGCTGGGCATCGTGGCGGGCATCACGCCGTTCAACTTCCCGGCCATGATCCCGATGTGGATGTTCGGCGTCGCGATCGCCTGCGGCAACGCCTTCATCCTCAAGCCGTCCGAGCGTGATCCCAGCGTTCCTGTCCGGCTTGCCGAACTGATGCTCGAAGCCGGGCTGCCGGAAGGCATTCTGCAGGTCGTGCACGGTGACAAGGAAATGGTCGACGCCATCCTCGACCATCCGGAGATCAAAGCGGTCAGCTTCGTCGGGTCGTCCGACATCGCGCATTACGTCTATCGGCGCGGTGTCGATGCCGGCAAGCGCGTGCAGGCCATGGGCGGCGCCAAGAACCACGGCATCGTCATGCCCGACGCCGATCTGGACCAGGTCGTCCACGATCTCACCGGCGCGGCCTTCGGTTCGGCGGGTGAGCGCTGCATGGCGCTGCCGGTCGTCGTCCCGGTGGGAGAGCAGACCGCGAACGCGCTGCGCGAGAAGCTGCTTCCCGCCATCGCCAAGCTGCGCGTCGGCGTTTCGACCGATGCCGAAGCCCATTATGGCCCGGTGGTGACTGCCGCACACAAGGCCAAGATCGAAGGCTATATCCAGATGGGCGTCGACGAAGGCGCCGAGCTTGTCGTCGATGGCCGGGGCTTCATGTTGCAGGGGCATGAAGACGGCTTCTTCGTAGGCCCGACGCTGTTCGACCGCGTGACCACGCAGATGCGCACCTATCAGGAAGAAATCTTCGGACCGGTGCTCCAGATCGTGCGCGCCGAAAACTTCGAGGGCGCCCTGAACCTCGCCAGCGAGCACCAGTATGGCAACGGCGTCGCGATCTTCACGCGCAATGGCCATGCGGCGCGCGAATTCGCCTCGCGCGTTAACGTCGGGATGGTCGGCATCAACGTGCCCATCCCGGTGCCCGTCGCCTATCACAGCTTCGGTGGCTGGAAGCGGTCCGCGTTTGGCGATGTCAACCAGCACGGCATGGAAGGCATCCGCTTCTATACCAAGGTGAAGACCGTCACCCAGCGCTGGCCCGACGGATCGCCGGACGGCGGCAACGCCTTCGTCATCCCGACGATGGGCTGACGCCATGGACGGGCAGTTTGACCTGACCGAGGACCAGCGTGCCATCCAGGAGATGGCCCGCCGGTTCACGGCCGATGCGATCACTCCCTTCGCCGCGAAATGGGACGAGGATCACATCTTCCCCCGCGAAACGGTCAAGGCGGCGGCCGAGCTTGGCTTTGCGGCGATCTATGTCTCCGAGGAAAGTGGCGGCATCGGCCTCGGCCGGCTTGAGGCGGCGCTGATCATGGAAGCCATGGCCTATGGCTGCCCATCCACCAGCGCGTTCATTTCGATCCACAACATGGCGACCTGGATGATCGACCAGTTCGGCGGCGATGCGGTGAAGTCGAAATACCTTCCCGACCTCATCGCCGCCGACCGGCTCGCCAGCTATTGCCTGACCGAACCCAGTTCCGGGTCCGATGCCTCGGCGCTGAAGGCCAAGGCGGTCAGGGACGGCGGGGATTATGTCGTCACCGGATCGAAGCAGTTCATATCCGGCGGCGGTGAGAACGAAGTCTACGTGACCATGGTTCGAACCGGCGAAGACGGCGCGAAGGGCATCTCGTGCCTGGTCATCGAAAAGGACATGCCCGGCGTCAGCTTCGGCGCGCAGGAGCGCAAGCTCGGCTGGCATTCGCAGCCCACCGCGCAGCTTATCCTGGAGGATGTGCGCGTCCCGGCGGAAAATCTGGTCGGCGCGGAAGGCCAGGGCTTCAAGATCGCGATGAGCGGGCTTGACGGCGGGCGAATCAATATCGGTGCCTGCTCGTTGGGCGGGGCCGAGCGGTGCCTGGACGAAGCGATCCGCTATACCAAGGACCGCCGCCAGTTCGATCGCGCCATCGCCGATTTCCAAAGCACGCAGTTCACGCTTGCCGACATGGCGACCGAGCTTGAGGCCGCGCGTGCGCTGCTTTACCTGGCCGCCGCGAAAGTCACGTCGGGCGCCGCGGACAAGACCCGCTTCGCCGCCATGGCCAAGCGCCTGGCGACCGATACCGGCAGTTCGGTGGTCGATCGCGCGCTGCAACTCCACGGCGGCTACGGCTATCTGATGGACTATCCCATCGAACGCATCTGGCGCGACTTGCGGGTCCATTCGATCCTGGAAGGAACGAACCAAATCATGCGAATGATCGTCGGACGGGACCTGATACGATGAGCGAGGTTCTTTTCGAGCAGGAGAACGGGGTCGGGCGCATCCGCCTCAACCGGCCCCAGGCGATCCATGCGCTGACGGCAGGGATGTGCGGCGCGATGCTGCACGCCCTGCAATCCTGGGCGCGCGATCCCGATATCAAGCTGATCCTTGTCGACCATGCCGAAGGGCGCGGTTTCTGCGCGGGCGGCGACATTCGCATGCTGGCACAAAGCGCCGCTGCCGACGGCGCCGAAGCGCGGGCCTTCTTTCGCACGGAATATCAGCTCAACCACCTGATGTTCACATACGAAAAGCCCATCGTCGCCTTCATGGACGGCGTGACCATGGGCGGCGGCGTGGGCATCAGCCAGCCCGCCCGCTTTCGCATCGCGACCGAAAACTGCCGCTTCGCCATGCCCGAAACGGGGATCGGCCTGTTCACCGACGTGGGCGGCGGCTGGTATCTTTCGCGGCTTCCGGGACGGATCGGGCAATACCTCGCGCTGACCGGGCATCGCTTGAACGGGGCGGAGTGCGTCGCGCTCGATCTGGCGACGCACTATGTCGCCGCCGACCGGCTGGCCGAACTCAAGGCCGCCATCCAGGCCGAGCCGGACAGGTTCGAAGCCCTGATCGAGGACTTTTCGTCGCCCCTGCCCTTCAGTCCGATCCTGGTCGAAAAGGACCAGATCGATCACCTTTTCCAGTCGGACAGCCTGGAAGACATCCTCGCCGCGCTTGCCGAGGACGGTGGCGAATGGGCCGCCAAGCAGTTGGCCATCCTCGAAAGCAAGTCTCCGCTGTCGATGAAGGTCTGCCTGCGACTGCTCAAGGAAAGCCGCGCGCTTCGTGACTTCGCGGACGAAATGCGGCTCGAATTCGCGGTCGCGGCGCGCATCATCGAAAGCCCCGATTTCGTCGAAGGCGTGCGGGCGCTGATCGTCGACAAGGACAATAGCCCCGTCTGGCGCCCGGCGACGCCCGCGCTCGTGACGGAACAGGTCGTATCGGGCATCTTCGCGCCGCTTGGCGAGGATGATGCCTGGAACCCAGTGGAGGAATTAGCATGACCTATTCGACCATTCTCGTCGAACAGCGCGACGCGGTGACGCTGATCACGATCAACCGCCCGCAGGCGCTGAACGCGCTCAACGGGCAAGTGCTTGAAGAGCTGACCGCGGCTTTCGCCAGCTTCAATGCCGATTCCACGCAGCGTTGCGCGGTGCTCACCGGCAGCGAAAAGGCCTTTGCCGCCGGCGCCGACATCCGCGAAATGGCCGACAAGCCCGCCGCTGACTTCTTCCTTGAAGATTTCTTCGCGGGATGGCGCACCGGCGTGGTCGCCACGCGCAAGCCGTGGATCGCCGCCGTATCGGGGTTCGCCCTTGGCGGCGGCTGCGAACTGGCGATGATGGCCGACTTCATCCTGGCCGCCGACAGCGCGAAGTTCGGCCAGCCCGAGATCAAGCTGGGCGTGGCGCCCGGCATGGGGGGATCGCAGCGGCTCACGCGGGCGGTCGGCAAGGCCGTGGCGATGGAGATGTGCCTTACCGGCCGGATGATGGGCGCCGAAGAAGCCAAGCAGCTTGGCCTGGTGGCGCGCGTCGTTCCCGCCGCGCAGCTTCTGGACGATGCCTTGCAGACCGCCGCCGTCATCGCCGGCATGCCGCCGATGGCCGCGATGATCAACAAGGAGATGGTCAACATGGCCTTCGAGACCACGCTGGAACAGGGCCTCGTGTCCGAACGGCGGCTTTTCCAGATCCTCACCGGCACGCAGGACAGGGCCGAGGGCATGGCTGCGTTCATCGAGAAGCGCCCGGCGAAATGGACGGGCCGCTAAGCCTCGTCCGCCTCTGCAAGACCACGAAGGAATAAACCATGGCACGCGTAGCATTCATCGGGCTGGGCAATATGGGCGGCGGCATGGCCGCGAACCTCGCCGCCGCCGGACATGACGTAAGGGCGTTCGATCTTTCGCAGGACGCGCTGGACAAGGCCAGGGCAGCGGGCTGCACGCCCGTGGAAAGCGCCAGCGCGGCGGTGGAAGGCGCGGTCGCGGTCATCACGATGCTGCCGGCCGGCCGGCATGTCGAAGCGGTCTACGAGGAAAGCGTCTTTCCCGTCGCCGGACCGGACACGCTGCTGATCGATTGCTCGACGATCGACGTCGCCACGGCCAAGCGCGTGGCCGCCAGCGCGACCGACAAGGGGCTAGTCGCGGTCGATGCGCCGGTCTCGGGCGGAATTGCGGCCGCCGCTGCCGGAACGCTGACATTCATGGTCGGCGGCACCGCGCAAGGTTTCGCACGGGCCGAGGAATTCCTGGCGGTGATGGGCAAGACCGTGATTCATGCCGGCCAGAACGGCGCCGGCCAGGCCGCCAAGATCTGCAACAACATGCTGCTGGGCGCCACGATGGTCGCCACGTGCGAGGCCTTTGCCCTGGCGCAGAAGCTGGGCCTCGATCCCCAGACGTTCTACGATATCAGCTCGGTGTCTTCGGGCCAGAGCTGGTCGATGACGAGCTATGCCCCGCTTCCCGGGGTCGGGCCGAAATCGCCGGCCGATAACGGCTACCAGGGCGGCTTTGCCACGGCGTTGATGCTCAAGGACCTCAACCTCGCGGTAGAGGCCGCAGATCAGGCCGGCGCGAAGACGCCCATGGGCGTTCGGGCGGCCGAACTGTACCGCCAGTTCGCCGATGAAGGCCATGCCGGAATGGACTTCTCCGCGATCATCAAGATGCTCGCCAACTTATAGGCTGCGCCGTGAAAGAGGCCGGGCGGGGTGCCCGGCCTCGCCAAATTCGCGGATAATTGGGCAAGGCGCGTTTTCTGGTCTATCGCTGGCATTCGAACGCCAGCGAAAGGTCCATACCATGGCACGAAAGCGCAAGACCGCCGTGCATAT
>JADLHU010000035.1 GCA_020848655.1 Novosphingobium sp. | reverse complement strand
CTCGCGGGTGAGATGCCGGGCATTGGTGCGTTCGAGGGTGATCACCCGCGTGTCCTGACGCAGCTTCCAGGCAAGCTGGCCGCGCCCCACATCGACCGCGTAGACCCGCACGGCACCACGCGCCAGCAACACGTCGGTGAAGCCCCCGGTGGACGCGCCGATATCGAGCCCGATCAAACCGGCGACGTCGATTCCGAATGTATCGAGCGCATGGGCCAGCTTGAGGCCGCCACGCGAAACCCAGGGATGGTCCTGCCCCCGCAGGTCGATCGCGATGTCAGCCGACACCTGCGCGCCGGGCTTGTCCAGCCGCTTGGTGCCGGAAAAAACCAGGCCCGCGATGATCAGCGCCTGCGCGCGCGCCCTGCTTTCGGCAAGGCCACGCTCAAGAAGCAGCTGATCCAAGCGCATGCGCGCGCCGCGCGCCGTCATCGCCGATCAGGCGCGCGCCGGCGCCCGCCCGCTTTCGGGCCGGCCAAGCGCGGCCAGGACGGTCTTGACGATGTTTCCGGCGGCGAGGCCCGCATCCTCGTACTGGCGCTGAGGCGTGTCGTGCTCGATGAAGCGGTCCGGCAGCACCATCGGGCGCAGCTTGACGCCGGCATCGAGCAGGCCTTCGGCCGCGAGACAGTGAAACACCTGGGCCGCGAAGCCGCCGATCGCGCCTTCCTCGACGGTCACGAGAACCGCATGCTCGGCGGCCAGGCGGCGCACAAGATCGGCGTCGATCGGCTTTGCGAAGCGCGCATCGGCCACGGTCGTGGAAAGGCCAAGCTGGGCAAGCTCGTCCGCCGCCTTCAGGCATTCCTGCAGGCGGGTGCCGAGCGACAGGATCGCAACCGTCGTGCCCTCGCGGATCAGGCGCCCGCGACCGATCGGCAGCACCTGGCCTCGCGACGGCAGGGCGATGCCTGTTCCTTCGCCGCGCGGGTAGCGGACCGCCGAGGGCCGGTCGTCGATGGCGGCAGCAGTCGCCACCATGTGCATGAGTTCCGCCTCGTCCGCCGCCGCCATGATGACGAAATCCGGCAGGCAGCCGAGATAGGCGAGATCAAAGCTGCCGGCATGGGTCGCCCCGTCGGCGCCGACCAATCCGGCACGATCCAGCGCAAAGCGGACCGGCAGGCGCTGGATGGCGACATCATGCACCACCTGGTCCTAGGCGCGCTGGAGGAAGGTGGAATAGATGGCGACGAACGGCTTCAACCCTTCGGTTGCAAGGCCCGCGGCGAAGGTGACGGCGTGCTGCTCGGCGATGCCGACGTCAAAGCAGCGATCCGGAAAGCGTTCGGCGAACTTGTCGAGCCCGGTGCCGGACGGCATGGCGGCCGTGATGGCGACAATGCGATCGTCCGCCTCGGCCTCCTTGATCAGCGCATCGGCGAACACGCCCGTGTAGCTGGGCGCCGTCGTCTTCGGCTTCGCCTGCTGGCCGGTCATGACGTCGAAGCGGCCGACACCGTGATACTTGTCGGCCGCCCGCTCGGCCGGCTGATAGCCGCGTCCCTTCTGGGTCACGACATGGACAAGGACGGGGCCAGGCTCTTCTGTGTCGCGCAAATTCCTGAGGACCGGAAGAAGATGGGTCAAATTGTGGCCGTCGATGGGGCCGACATAATAAAAGCCCAGTTCCTCGAACAGCGTGCCGCCGGTCACGAAGCCGCGCGCGTATTCCTCGGCCCGCCTGGCCGTGCGTTCCAGGGTCTTCGGAAACAGCTTTGCCATTTCCTTCGCCATGTGGCGTACCGAACGATAGGACCGCGACGACAGGAGCCGCGAGAGATAGGCGCTCATGGCGCCCACTGGTGGCGCGATCGACATGTCGTTGTCGTTCAGGATGACGATCAGCCGGGTTTTCATCGAACCCGCGTTGTTCATCGCCTCATAGGCCATGCCCGCGCTCATCGCGCCGTCGCCGATCACGCACACGACGTTGCGATGTTCGCCCTTGAGCTGGCTTCCGGCCGCCATGCCAAGCCCGGCCGAGATCGATGTCGAACTGTGGGCGGCGCCGAACGGATCGTAGACGCTTTCGCTTCGCCTTGTGAAACCCGACAGACCGCCGCCTTGGCGCAGCGTGCGGATGCGGTCGCGGCGGCCGGTCAGGATCTTGTGCGGGTAAGTCTGGTGCCCGACATCCCAGATCAACCGATCATCGGGCGTATTGAACACATAGTGGATCGCGACAGTCAGTTCGACCACGCCAAGGCCGGAACCAAGGTGGCCGCCGGTGGTGCCGACTGCGGAAATCATCTCGCTGCGCAATTCATCGGCCAGCTGGCGGAGCTGGCCGGGGGCCAGCTTGCGCAGATCGGCGGGAACATCGACAGTATCGAGCAGCGGAGTTGCCGGTTTGGAGCTCATAAGGTTTGCCTTACACGCAGGTTTCAATCGTGTCGATTGTCACTAAGGTGCAGAAACGATGGACAACCCAAGGAGTTCCACCAATGTCATTGCCAGCCAACGCGCAGCCAGTCACCTTTGTGCTGACCGCTAACCGCGCCAAGGCTCTACCGTTCTACCGCGATGTGCTGGGGCTGCGACTGATGGGCGAGGATGCCCACGCCGCAACATTCGATCTGGGCAACCGAACGCCGCTTAGGCTGACCGACGTGCCCAATCATCAGGCTTCCGGTCACACTGTCGTCGGCTGGCACGTGCCTGATATCCGCGCTGCGATTGCGGCACTGCGCGGGAAAGGCGTGGCATTCCAGATTTACGAAGGCTTTGGACAGGATGCGGACGGGGTTTGGGCGTCACCCGATGGCGGCGCCAAAGTGGCCTGGTTCCATGACCCGGACGGCAACGGGCTGAGCCTGACACAGGTCGGTTAAGCGGCGCCTAGCTGCAGTCGCTGCAGACCCCGCGCAGTTCGACCACCGGGCGGATATCGGCAAACCCGGCCTTGCGGGCTGCTTCGACGAGTGCGCCGGTCAGGCTGTCATCGTCGAGGTGGGTGGCGCGGCCACATGAATCGCAGATCAGGAAGATGCAGTCGTGGCGGCAACCAGGGTGCGGATTGGCGATATAGGCATTGGCGCTTTCGATCCGGCGGGCAAGATTGCTGGCCACGAACAGATCGAGGATCCGGTAAACCGAATTGGCCGCAACCCGCTTTCCGCGTGCATTGGATACCG
>JADLHU010000034.1 GCA_020848655.1 Novosphingobium sp. | reverse complement strand
TGCTCGGGCTGTTCGCGCTGAACGTACCGGTGGCGTTCGCGATGGGGTTCGCGGCGCTGGCGTTCTTCATTTCCGCCGACGGCCTGCCGCTTGAGATCTTCGCGCAGCGGATCGTCGCGGCCACCGACTCCTTCCCGCTGCTGGCGGTGCCGTTCTTCATCCTGGCCGGCAGCATCATGAATCACGCCGGCATCACGCGGCGGCTGATGAATCTTGCCGATGCGCTGGTCGGGCACATGGTGGGGGGCCTTGCCCAGGCCAACATCGTGCTGGCGACGCTGATGGGCGGGCTGTCGGCGTCGGCCAATGCCGAAGCGGCGATGCAGTCGAAGATGCTGGGGCCGGAGATGATCCGCCGCGGCTATTCGCCCGGCTTCTCGGCCGCGGTGATCGCGTGCGCGGCGGTGATCACGCCGATCATCCCGCCCGGCATCGGGCTGGTGGTGTACGGGTTTTTGGCGGATGTCTCGGTCGGGCGGCTGTTTCTTGGCGGCGTGGTGCCCGGCCTCTTGCTGTGCGCGGCGCTGATGGTGGCGACCTGGGGGGTCGCGCGGCGGCGCGGCTTCCGGGCCGCGCGCGAGCGGTTCGCGGGCCTGCCGGCGCTGGGCCAGGCGCTGCGCGAGGCGGTATGGGCGCTGACCATCCCGGTCTTCATCCTGGTCGGCATCCGCTACGGCGTGTTCACGCCGACCGAGGCTGGCGCGATGACGGTGGTCTACACGCTGCTGGTCGGGTTCCTCGCGCATCGCGAGCTCGAGGTGCGCCACCTGCCGGACATCCTGCTGGAGAGCGTGCTGGCAACCGCGATCGTGATGCTGATCATCTGTGCCGCCGGCAGTTTCGGCTTCTACATGGCGTGGGAGCGGATTCCGCCCCGGCTTGCCAGCGTGCTGGCCACCGCCACCGGCGACCCGCTGCTGCTGCTGCTGCTGGTCAACCTGCTGCTGCTGGTGGTGGGGATGCTGATCGAGGGCACCGCGGCGCTGATCCTGCTCGCGCCGATCCTGGTGCCCGTGGCATCGAAGCTCGGCATCGACCCGGTGCATTTCGGGCTGGTGATGGTGGTGAACCTGACGATCGGGGGCGTGACGCCGCCGGTCGGCACGATGATGTACACCGCCTGCGGCATCCTGGGCGTGAGCCTGACGCGGTTTTCGATCGAGGGGCTGCCGCTGATCCTGGCGATGATCGGCGTGCTGGCGCTGATCACGCTATGGCCGCCCTTGGTGCTGGCGGTGCCGAACTACCTGATGGGGGCGGGGTAGTAACCGCATTGCTTGCGCCGCCGGGGTGGCGGCTGAGGTTGCATGCGGTGCCGGTCCGGCGGAATGACAAAGCCCCGCCTTGCGACGGGGCTTCGGGGCGCGTGTCCTGCGGGATGCCCAGCCCGCACCTTTGTGGACGTTTTGCCTGCGGCAAGCGGTCCGCATCAGGCATCGCTACACATTTGCTCAGTAGCACGGCATAGTTGAATCACGCAAGGGGAGATCTGCGCGATGCAGACCATTTGGGGGTTCGACCTGGGCGTGACCTCGGTCGGCTGGGCCATGATCAGATGGGACGAAGGCGCCGGGCAGGGCGAGATTCTGCGCATGGGCGTGCGGGTGTTCACCGAATGCCGTGAGGCAAAACGGCCGGGCGAAGTCGGCGACCCGCTGAACGCCACGCGCCGCACCAAGCGGCTGATGCGCCGCACGCTGCGCCGCAAGCGCTGGCGGCGCGTGCACCTGCGCCATGCGCTGGTCGGGGCCGGGCTGCTGCCGCGCGCGGCCGAGCCCGGAAAGGAACGAACGCCCTGCCCGCCGCCGCCCGGTTTCGATCCCTACGCAGTACGCGCGCGCGGGCTGACGGAGGCGCTCGATCCGCACGACCTTGGCTGGGCGCTGTTCCACCTGATGAAGCGGCGGGGCTTTCTGGGCAGCCGCAAATACGGCTCGGCCGAGGAGGAGGGCGCCGAGGCCAAGGCACCAAAGGCCAAGGGGCGCAAGGCAAAGCACGATGCGGAGGAGGAAACGCCCGAGCTCAGCAAGGAGGAAAAGGACCGCCAGAAGCAGGAGGCCGAGGCGCGCGCCAAGCGCGAAAAACTGCGCGCCGAGATCGCAGCGATCGCGGCCCGCGACGGCACCGATCGGGCGACCCTTGCGGCCGCGCTGCTGGCGCGCCGCGATCCGGTCATCCGCGCAGCGGCGGAACGGCCGAAGGAGTTCCACGACCCCGCACGGCTGCGCGATGCGCAGCAGGACCGCACGATGGTCTCGGCCGAGTTCGAGGCGCTGTGGCGCGCGCAGGCCCCCCACCACCCCGGCGTGCTGACCGATGCGCTGCGCGAGAAGATCGCACATATCGGCTTCAGCCAGCGCCCGACCTTCTTCCGCGCGCGGACGATCGGGAAATGCATCTATGCGCCGACCGAGGATCGGGCGCTGAAGGGCGACTGGCTGACGCAGCGCTTCGAGACTCTGACGCTGGTCAACAGCCTCCGCCTGGCGCATGGCAACAACCCGCCGCTCGATCCGGACCAGCGGGCAACGGCGCTCGCCTACCTTGAAGGCGGCTGGATCGGGGAAACCGAGAAGCCGACCTGGGCAGGGCTGCGCGAGGCGCTAACGCTCGGCAGGCAGGAACGCTTCACGCATGAGCGCGGCGAGAAGGAGACGATCCGCGGTAACGCCACGGAGGCCGCGCTGCGCAAGGCACTCGGCGAGGGCTGGACCGTGCTGGCGGAACCGGCCCGACAGGCGATCCGCGACGCGATCGGCATGGCGGTGCGCGACGCCGAGTACCGCCCCGCGCGCGGCGGGGCGATCCTTGAAATCCGGGACAAGGAGGATTGGCGGCGGCAGCGCGAAGCGCTTGCAGCACGCGCCACCGCCGAGTGGGGCCTGACCGCCACCCACGCCAGGGCGCTCTCGGAAATTTCGCTGCCCGATGGCTATGGCCGCCATGCGCGCAGCACCATGCTGCGACTGCTGGCGCACCTGGAAGCCGGCAAGCCCTATTCCGAAGCGGTCGAGGCGGAGTTCGGCGCGCGTCGCGAAAGTGGCGCGCCGCAGAAAAAACTGCCCGGCCCGAACCAGTCGGAGCTCAAGGCCATCAAGGACGATTGGGTGCGCGAGCGGATGGCGGCGCTGCTGGCCGGCATCCGCAACCCGACGGTGCTGCGGACGCTGGGCGAGCTACAGAAAGTGGTGAACGCGCTCTTGCGCAAATATGGCCGGCCCGACGTGATCCGCCTGGAGTTCTTCCGCGGCCTGAAGCAGAGCCGCGAGGAACGGGCGAAGACCGACAAGCGGCAGCTGGATCAGGAACGGGCGCGCGGCAATGCGGCCAGGGAGGTGACGGAGCTGGGCAAGCCGGCATCACCCGACAACATCCGCCGCTGGCTGCTGCTGCGGGAACAGGGGTGCCGCAGCCCCTACTCCGACCGGCAGATCAGCTGCACACAGGCCCTCGATGCCGGCGCGACCGAGATCGACCACATCTTCCCGGTCAGCCGCAGTTTCGATCCGGGGCCGGGCAACCAGGTGCTGTGCTTCGCCGACGAGAACCGGGAAAAACGCAACCGAACGCCTTTCGAATGGCTGGCGAGCGAGAAACCAGATACCTGGGCGATGCTTCGCACGACGGTCTGGCCAGCGATGCAGAAATCCGGATGGCCCGCATGGGACCACAAGAACAAGCGGCCGGCAGGCAAGTGGGCACGCTGCCTGAAGGAGAACGTCGAACAGGCCGACAGCGAACAGTTCACCAACCGGCAGGGAACGGACTCGGCTTTCATCGCCAAGGCGGCGCGCGGCTATCTGGGGATGCTGTGGGGGGGTGGGCAGCAAGGGGTCAACAATGTCGAGCCGGTGCCGGGCCGGGCGACCGCGCTGCTGCGCAGCGCGTGGGGGCTGAACCTGAACCGGCTGCTGCATGGCGTGATCGAAGGCGATGATGCGCCCAAGGCCCGCGACGATCTGCGCCACCACGCGGTCGACGGCTTGTGCGTGGCGCTGTGCACGCGCGGCAGGATCAAGGCGCTGTCTGACTGGTGGCAGGTGCGCGAGCTGTACCCCGATCGCGGCAAGCCCGAATTCCACGCGCCCTGGCCCGGCTTCCACGCCCAAGCCAAGGCCGCCGTCGAGGCGATCGTGGTCAGCCACCGGGTGCAGGCGAAGATTTCCGGGCAGCTGCATGAGGAAACCAGGCTTGGCGATACGGGGATGGAAGAGGATGGATTCCGCTTCTACGTGAAGCGCAAGCCGGTGAGTGCACTGAGTGCCAGCGAAATCCTCGGAACGCGCGATGCCAAACTTGCCGACGACGGTGTGCGCCGCACATTGCTGCTGCACTTGATGGATGCAGGCCTACTGGTCGTTGACGGTGCCAATCGTGCGGATGCCGGCGCGATGTCGATCAAGGATTTGGTCGCCAAAGTGCGCGGACCGCTGGGCAAGATCGATGCGCGCAAGCTCACCGCCGCGCTGGCACAGGAAATCCGCCTGCCAATGACGGTGGCGGGCGGCCCAGGACCGACTCGGACCACAGCGGGGCCTCTGGTCAGGCGAGCGCGCG
>JADLHU010000033.1 GCA_020848655.1 Novosphingobium sp. | reverse complement strand
GCAGGCTTTCGAAGCGACCGGACTTGCCGCCGTGGCCCGCGCCCATGTTGGTCTTGAGCAGCAGTTCGTTGCTGTCGGTCTTCAATTCGCGCAGCTTCGCCACCCATTTGGCCGGCTCCCAATACGTCACGCGCGGATCGTTCAGGCCCGCCGTCACGAGCAGCGGCGGATAGGCCTGCGCGCGCACCTGATCATAGGGACTGTAGCTGCGGATCAGTTCGAACGCGGCCTTGTCCTCGATCGGATTGCCCCATTCGGGCCATTCGCCGGGCGTCAGCGGCAGGCTTTCGTCAAGCATCGTCGCCAGCACGTCGACGAAAGGCACATGCGCCACCACCGCGCCGAACAGCGCGGGATCGGAATTGATCACCGCGCCCATCAGTTCGCCGCCGGCCGATCCGCCCGAAATGCTGATCCGCCCGGCCTGCGTGAAGCCGCGCTCGACCAGACCCTTCGCCACGTCGACGAAATCGTTGAAGGTGTTGGTGCGGCGTTCCAGCTTGCCCGCCTTGTACCAGGCGCGGCCCAGGTCGTCGCCGCCGCGAATATGCGCGATGGCATAGGCGAAACCGCGATCGACCAGGCTGAGCCGCGCGGTGGAAAAGCCCGGATCGATGGAAATGCCATAGGCGCCATAGCCATAGAGGTGCAACGGCCCGCCGGGCGCGCGATCGCGCCGCATGACCACGCTGACCGGCACCGGAGTGCCATCGCGCGCAATCACGTCGAGCCGCTCGGTGACATAGAGCGAGGCATCGTAGCCCGAGGGGATTTCCTGGACCTTGAGCACGTCAAGCCGCCGCGCCGCCACGTCATAGTCATAGACCGTCGCCGGGCTGACCATGCTTTCGTAGGACAGGCGTAGCACCTGCATCGCCCATTCGGGATTGTCACCCAGTCCGGCGGAATAGCTGGCCTCGGGGAACACGATCGGCTCGACCCGCGCGGGATCGTCGTAATAGCGCACCTCGATCTGGTCCAGCCCGGCGCGGCGGCCCTCGATCACGTAGAAATCGCGGAACAGTTCGAACCCGGTCAGGTAGAATTCGTCGGTCCCCTCGATCAGCGTGGTCCAGGTGCCCGGATCGGCCAGCGGCGCGGTGGCGATGCGGAAATTCTCGTGGGTATCGTTGGCGTGGATGAACAGCGTGCCGTCGCGCTCGTCCACATCATATTCCACGCCCTTTTCGCGCGGGCGCACGAGGATCGGCGTGGCCAGCGGATCGGCGGTGGGGACCAGCCGCACTTCGCTGGTTTCGTGATCGCTGGCGCCGATGACCAACCATTTCTCGTTGGCCGATAAAGACGCGCCGACACGGAAGCCTTCGTCGTCCTCGTGATAAAGCTCAACATCACTTGAGGTTGGCTGGCCCAGCCAGTGCAGACGGGCATTGTCGGTCCGCCAGTTCTCGTTGGCGAGCGAATAGACGAGGCCCGTATCGCCCGCGACCCAGACCAGCGACGACAACGTGCCGGGGATCTCGTCCGCCATAAGCGCGCCGGTGGCCAGATCCTTGATCCGCGCGGTGAAGCGTTCCGATCCGTTGTCATCGACCGCATAGGCGAGCATCCGCCCGTTGGTGCTGACCGCGATCGCGCCCAGGCGGAAGTATTCCTTGCCCTCGGCCAGCGCCACTTCGTCTAGCAGCAGTTCGTCCGGCCCGCCCGCCACCGGACGGCGCCACCATTTCTTGTATTCCGCGCCTTCCTCGAACTCGATCCAGTAAAGCCAGTCGCCATCCTTCTGCGGGACAGAGGTGTCGGCTTCCTTGATGCGGCCGCGCATCTCGCCGAACAGCTTGTCGATCAGCGGCTTGTGCGGCGCCATGCGCGCTTCGAACCAGGCGTTTTCCGCGTTCAGATGGGCCAGCACGGACGTGTCGGTTACGTCCGGGTAGCCGGGATCGCGCAGCCAGGCGTAATCATCGACAACGGTCACGCCGTGATGGGTGAAACTGTGCGGCTTTTTCACGGCGACGGGGGCGACAGGGCTTGCGGTATCGGTCATCGCCTGCATCTATGGTGTAGAGACGAGGACGACAACCATGCTGATGAACACCCATGAAGCCCGGCTGGACGCGCTGCGCCGCGAACTGAAAGCGCGCGGCCTGGACGGCTTCGTCGTGCCGATCTCGGACGAGCATATGAGCGAATACGTGGGCGGCTATGCCCAGCGGCTCGCCTGGCTGACCGGGTTCGGCGGATCGGCCGGCACCGCCGTGGTGCTGGCGGACGAGTCTCTCTCGCCCGCCGCCGCGATCTTCGTGGACGGCCGCTATACGCTGCAGGTGCGCGATCAGGTGGACGGGCGGCATTATGCCTATGAAAGCGTGCCGCAGACCAGCGCCGCCAAATGGCTGGGCGAACATGCCCCCGAAGGCGCGCGGATCGCCTATGACCCGTGGCTGCACGGCAAGGCCTGGGTGAGCGCCGCGGGCAAGGCGCTGGCGGCGCGCGGTGCCACGCTGGTGCCGGTGGACAGCAATCCGATCGACGCGATCTGGGCCGATCGCCCCGTTCCCTCCATCGCCCCGGCGCTGGTCCATGCCGATCGTTTCGCCGGCCAGCCGAGCGAGGCCAAGCGCGCCGCCGTTTCCGAATGGCTGGCCGCGCGCAAGCTCGATGCCGCCGTGATCGCCGCGCTCGATTCGATCGCCTGGCTGCTCAACATCCGCGGCACGGATGTGGAGCGCACGCCCGTGGCGCTGTCGTTCGTCGTCGCCCATGCCGATGGCACTGCCGATTTGTTCATCGATCCCGCCAAGATCACGCCCGAACTTGCCGCGCATCTCGGCAACGCGGTGCGTATCGCCCCGCGCGAAGATTTCCTGCCGGCGCTGGCGGCGCTGGGCGGCAAGCGCGTCGCGCTCGATCCCGACAGCACCGTGCAGGCCGTGTTCGGCGCGCTGGAGGCAGCGGGCGCCGAGATCGTCGAGGAGCGCGATCCCACCGTGCTGCCCAAGGCCTGCAAGAACCCGGTCGAGCAGGCGGGCCACCGCGCCGCGCAGGCGCGCGACGGCGCGGCGGAAGCGCGCTTCCTGCACTGGCTGTCGATCGAAGCCCCGCAAGGCACGGTGGACGAGATCGCGGCGGCCGAAAAGCTGCACCGGTTCCGCCGCGACACCGGCGACTTGCGCGACCTGTCGTTCGATACAATCTCGGGTGCGGGGCCGAACGGCGCGATCGTGCATTACCGCGTGAGCGAGGAAACAAATCGCCGGCTGGAGCCGAACAGCGTCTATCTGGTCGATTCGGGCGGGCAGTATCCCGATGGCACCACCGACATCACCCGCACCGTGTGGATCGGGCCGGGCGATGCCCCCGCAGAGATCAAGGATCGCTACACCCGCGTGCTTCAGGGCCATATCGCGCTGGCCCGCGCGGTCTTTCCCGCCGGTACGCGCGGTAGCCAACTGGATGCGCTGGCGCGCCAGTTCCTGTGGGCGGCGGGGCTGGATTACCAGCATGGCACCGGGCACGGCGTTGGCAGCTTCCTGTCGGTCCACGAAGGACCGCAGCGCATCGCCAAGAGCGCGGGCGCACAGGGCGGGACCGAGCAGGAACTGCTGCCTGGGATGATCGTGTCGAACGAGCCGGGCTATTACAAGACCGGCGCCTATGGCATCCGCATCGAGAACCTGCTGCTGGTGGAACCGCGCGAGATCGCCGGGGCCGAAGGCGCGTTCCTGGGCTTCGAGACGCTGACGCTGGTGCCGATCGACCGCGCGCTGGTCGATCGCGCGCTGCTTTCGGCAGAGGAGGTCGCCTGGTGGGACGCCTATCATGCGCGCGTGCTGGCGGTGATCGGCCCGCAGCTCGATGGCGAAGCGAAAGCGTGGCTGACCGCGCAATGCCAGCCGCTTTAGCCGAACTCCGTCGCTATGCGCCTGCCGACGTCGGGGCCGGCATAGCGGTCAGGCGCACCCAGGCCCACTGCGCCGCATCGGCCACCACGGGATCGGGATCGGCGCGCAGTGCCTCAACCGGCGCCAGCAGCGCGGCATCGCCGCTGTTGCCGGCGGCGTAAAGGCAATTGCGCACGAAGCGGTTGCGCCCGATGCGCTTGATCGGCGAACCGGAAAACAGGCTGCGGAAGCCCGCGTCGTCCAGCGCCAGCAGGTCTGCCAGGCGCGGGGCGGCCAGTTCGGCGCGCGGCAGGAAGGCGCGGATCGCGCTCGCCGCGCTGGCAAACTTGTTCCATGGGCAGACCGCCAGGCAATCGTCACAGCCATAGATGCGGTTGCCCATGCCCTTGCGCAGCTCCTCCGGGATCGGTCCCTTGTGCTCGATGGTGAGATAGCTGATGCAGCGCCGCGCATCGAGGCGATAGGGCGCTGGGAAGGCCTGTGTCGGGCAGGCGTCCTGGCAAGCGCTGCACGAACCGCAGCGATCCTTGCCGGGCATATCGGGGGGGAACGCCAGCGTGGTATAGATCGCGCCCAGGAACAGCCAGGATCCGTGATCGCGGCTGACCATGTTGGTGTGCTTGCCCTGCCAGCCCAGCCCCGCCGCCGCGCCCAGCGGCTTTTCCATGACCGGCGCGGTATCGACGAAGACTTTGACCCCGGCATCGCCCAGCCCCGCACGCCGGGCCGCATCGACCAGCCAGCGGGCCAGTGCCTTCAGCGCCTTCTTCACCGTATCGTGATAGTCCGCGCCTTGGGCATAGACCGAAATCCGCGCCCGGTCCGCCACATCGGCCAGCGCGAGCGGATCGGTGGTGGGCGCATAGCTCATCCCCAGCGCGATCACGCTGCGTGCTTCGGGCCACAGCCCTTGCGGCGCGCGGCGATGGTGCGCGCGCGCTTCCATCCAGTCCATCGATCCGTGCAGGCCTTCGGCCAGCCAGGCATCGAGCCGGGCCGCGCGCGCGGCGTCCTCTGCCGCCGGCGCGATGCCCACCGCGCCGAAGCCCAGCCGCGCGGCCTCGGCCTTCAGGTCGGCCAGCAGCCGGTCGATCGCAGCGGAATTAACCAAATCTGGGGGTGCTCGCGGTATCAGGTGGCGAAAAGGGCGCTATGCCATGAAGATCGATGTAGGAGATTGGCGAGTGGCGGGCAACGCGGGTGCGATTGCGGGCGAAGGCATGGCCCGCCCGCTGGCTATCGAGGCGCGCGGTCTGGTCAAGCGGTTCGATGGCTTCACCGCCGTCGATGGCGTGGACCTGTCGGTGCCGGAAGGCGCGATCTACGGCATTCTTGGCCCCAACGGCGCGGGCAAGACCACGACGCTGCGCATGCTGTTGGGCATCATCGATCCCGATGCCGGCCTGCGCTGCGTGCTGGGCCACGATCGCCCGCACGACGTGGCGCACGCCATCGGCTATCTGCCTGAAGAGCGGGGGCTTTATCCGTCGATGAAGGCGTTCGAGGCCATCGCCTTCGTGGGCGCGTTGCGCGGCTTGCCGCTGGCCGAAGGGCGCCGACGCGGCCGCGCCCTGCTCGAGGAAAACGGTCTCGGCTATGCCGCCGACCGGCAGATCCGCCCGCTTTCCAAGGGCATGGCGCAGCAGGTGCAATTGCTGGGCACGCTGGTCCACGAACCGCGCCTGGTGATCTTCGACGAGCCGTTTTCGGGCCTCGACGCGCTCAACCAGGGCAAGCTGGAACGAATGATCCGCGCGCTGGCCGAAAAGGGCACGACGGTGATCTTCTCGACCCACGTCATCGCCCACGCCGAACGTCTGTGCGATGAAGTGGCGATCATCGCCGGGGGCCGCGTGCCCTTCGCCGGGCCGGTCGACGTGGCGCGCGATCGCATCCGTCCGCAAGTGCGGCTGGAAACCCGCGCGCCGGACGGGCCGTGGCGCGCCGCGTTTCCCGCCGATGCCCGCCGCGAGGGCAGTTTCTGGTTCTTTTCGCTGCCCGACACCGGCATCGAGCCGCTGCTGCGCGCGCTGATCGAGGGCGAGGCAGGCATCCTTTCTCTTTCGATCGAGCGGGCCGGGCTGCACGATGCCTTCGTGGCGATCGCCGGAGAGGCGGCGGCGCGCGCGCTGGAAGAGAATGCGAGCCGCGAGGAGATTACCGCATGACCGGACGCCTTTCCACCTTCGCCGCCGCGCTGGTCATCGCCCGGCGCGATTTCACCGCGATCCTGTTCAGCCGCAGCTTCATCTTCTTCCTGTTGGGCCCGCTGTTCCCGGTGATCGTCGGCGCGCTGGCGGGCGGCGTTGGGCAGAAGGTGCAGGAAAGCACCGATCGCCCGCAACTGGGCATCGCGATGCAGGCCGCCGATCTGGATGCCATGCTGCCGGCCCATGCGGCGCTGGCGCCCCGGCTGGGCGGCGGCGTGCCCGATCTGGTGGTGGTCAGGCGGCTTGCGCCGGGAGAGGCTTTCGATCCGCAGGCCGCGCTGAAGCACGGCGCGCCCGGCGGGCAAGGCAACCTGGCGGCAATCCTCAGCGGCACGCCCGCCGAACCGCGGCGGACCGGCAGCACCGGACAGATCTATGCCTGGCAGGGCCCGGTCTCGCTGATCGCGGCGCGCGCGCTGGGCGAGGGGCCTTCGCGCGTGCCGTCGGTGGCGCTCGCCGGCACCGCCAGCAGCATCGCGCAGGAACGCCACGGCCAGATAGTAACGGCTCAGGCCGGGCAGACGCTGCTGTTCCTGCTGACCATGCTGCTTGCCGGCATGGTGCTGTCCAACCTGGTCGAGGAAAAGGGCAACAAGATCATCGAGATCCTGGCCGCCGCCATTCCCATGGACGCGGTGTTCCTGGGAAAACTGTTCGCCATGCTGGGCGTGTCGCTGGTCGGCATCGCGGTGTGGGGTGTGACCGGCGGCGCGGTGGTGCTGGCGGCGGGCCACGCCTTGCCCAGCCTGCCCGAGCCAGCGGTCGGCTGGCCGCTGTTCCTGGCGCTGGGCGTGGTCTATTTCGCGATGGGCTATCTGCTGCTGGGATCGCTGTTCCTGTCGATCGGGTCGATGGCATCGACCGTGCGCGAAGTGCAGACGCTGTCGATGCCGGTGACGATGATGCAGCTCATGGTCTTTTTCTTCGCCAGCTATGCGATGACCCGGCCGGGCAGCGGGGTGGAAATCGCCGCGATGGTGGTGCCCTTCAGTTCGCCTTTCGCGATGCTGGCGCGCGCGGCGCAGAATGGCGCGATCTGGCCGCATCTGGTGGCGCTGGGCTGGCAGGGGCTGTGCGTGGCGCTGTTCGTGCGGCTGGGTGCACGCCTGTTTCGCACGCGGGTGATGAAGTCCGGCCCGGCCGGTGGCGGCAAGGCCCGGCGCGGGCTTCTGGCTCGGCTGCGCCGGCTGGTGCCTGACGGGGCATTGCAATTGCGCGGGTGTGGTCCGATCTGGAGGAGGTCTTATCCGGAACACGAACGGGTGGGGTGCATTCCGGCCTGGTGGAGGTTGCCCGATGCCTAACCAGATCCTTACCCGCCGCCGCTTTCTGGGCACGCTGGCCCTGTCCGCCGCGCTGCCGGCGCTGGCGGCCTGTGGCGAGGCGGCAGAAGCGCGCGGCTTTCCGGTGAGCTTCAGCGAGGCCGAATGGCGCCGCCGGCTGACGCCCGAACAGTTTCGCATCCTGCGCGGCAAGGGCACCGAGCGCCCCTTCACCTCGGCCCTGCTGCGCGAACACCGGCGCGGCACGTTCGTCTGCGCGGCGGATGGCCATGCCTTGTTTTCCTCGGCCACCAAGTATGACAGCGGCACGGGCTGGCCCAGCTTCTGGCGGCCGCTACCGGGCGCGATCGGCACGTCCACCGATCGCGATCTGGGCTATGCCCGCACCGAAGTGCATTGCGCACGCTGCGGCGGGCATCTGGGACATGTCTTCGATGATGGCCCGGCGCCCACGGGCAAGCGCTATTGCATGAACGGCGCTGCGCTGGCGTTCCGGCCTGCCGCCTGAGCGACCCGTCCGTCAGGCCTCGCGGCGCGGCGCGGCATCGGCAACCGGCGCATCGGCCGGCGCCTGAAGCCGGGCGGCCAGCACCGCCAGTTCCGCGAACGTGAACAACTGCTGGAAGACCACGCCATAGGACGGAGCCGATCGCCAGCACACGTTGCCGATCAGCGTCGGCAGGCCGCGAGCCTCAAGCTTCATTTTCTGGCCCACCGCCAGCAACCCGTCGACCTCGATGCGCGCACCCTGGCGCGACAGGTCGCGGACCATGACCGGATGCGCCACGCCATCGGCGGTCAGGATGGCGGGAAAATCGATGCGCAGGCGCAGCGGCCGGCGCGGATAAGGGCTGGCTTCGGCGATGAAGCGGTGCACGTCGATCGCATTGGCAAAGCGGAAGCCGGCATGATCGCCGCCTTCCCACACGCGATCGATCAGGAACTGTTCGCCGCTGGCCAGTTCCAGCGTCACCTGCGATTCGGGCGGCAGCGCGTGGAACATGCGCAGCCGCACGCCCGAAGCCGAAACGTCGCGCACGATGCACAGGAATTCGCCGCTGGCGCAGATGATCTTGGCGCTGCGGATCAACAGGGTGAAGCGGGGCGCGGCGCGCAAGTCTTCGAAGCTGGGGTCTTGCCCGGCCGTGCTCGAAGTGTTGCCTGCGGAATCGTCCATGCCGCTACCGTGATCCTGCCGTTCGGTTCGAATATGCACTATGTTGCGACGTAATGAGTGACGGATTATCCCTAATTCCCGGTTAACGGCAGCGCTTGGCCGAACGGCGGCGGCCCTGATGGTCTGGCTTCACACCGCGGCCAGCGCCTGTTCGATGTCGGCGATGATGTCGTCGATATGCTCGATCCCCACCGAGATGCGCACCAGATCTTCCGAGACGCCGGCGCGCGCCAGTTCCTCGGTATTGAGTTGGCGATGCGTGGTCGATGCCGGGTGGCAGGCGAGCGACTTGGCATCGCCGATGTTGACCAGCCGCAGGATCATTTGCAGCGCGTCGATGAACCGGGCGCCGGCGTCCTTGCCGCCCTCGATCCCGAAGCTGAGGATGCCCGAAGCCTTGCCGCGCGTGATCTTGCGGGCCAGCGCATGATAGGGGCTGTCGGGCAGCCCGCCATAGCTGACCCAGCGGACCTTGGCGTGGCCTTGCAGGTATTCGGCCACCTTCTGCGCGTTTTCGCAGTGGCGGTCCATGCGCAGGCCCAGCGTTTCCAGCCCTTGCAGGATCAGGAAGGCGCTGTGCGGTGAAAGCGCCGCGCCGGTGTTGCGCAGCGGCGCCACCCGGGCGCGGCCGATTTAGGAGGCCGGTCCCAGCGCCTCGGTATAGATGACGCCGTGATAGTCCGGGTGCGGCTCGTTGAGCACGGGGAAGCGCGCCTTGTTGGCCACCCAGTCGAACCGGCCGCTGTCCACGATCATGCCGCCGATGGTGGTGCCGTGCCCGCCGATATACTTGGTGAGCGAATGGACCACCACGTCCGCGCCGAAATCGAACGGGCGGCACAGATAGGGCGTGGCCACGGTGTTATCGACGATCACCGGCACACCGTGGCGGTGGGCGATCGCGGCGATGCGTTCGATATCCACGATGTTGCCCGCCGGATTGCCGATCGATTCGAGGAACACCGCCTTGGTCCGGCCGTCGATCGCCGCGTCGAGCGCGTCGTAGTCGTCAAAGCCGACCAGTCGCGCCTCGATTCCCTGGCGCGGAAACGTGTGGACGAACAGGTTGTAGGTGCCGCCATAAAGCTGCGAGATCGAGACGATGTTATCGCCCATGCCGGCGATGGTCTGGATCGCATAGGTGATCGCCGCCATGCCCGATGCCAGCGCCAGCGCACCGATACCGCCTTCCATTTCGGCGACGCGCGCTTCCAGCACGGCCGTGGTCGGGTTCATGATGCGGGTATAGATGTTGCCCGTCACCTTCAGGTCGAACAGGTCGGCGCCGTGCTGGGTATCGTCGAACGTATAGGACGTGGTCTGGTAGATCGGCACCGCCGCCGCATGCGTGGTGGGTTCGGCGGTGTAGCCGTGGTGCAGCGCGATCGATTCCAGTTTCATGTGCCTCTCCGTGGTTGCAGGCGTTCAAGCGCAGATGGACACCTCGAAGAACCGTCTGATTTCGGCATGATGGCGACGTGAAGGCGCGCAAATTGACGGTGAGCCCCGGTTTTTGGGTGCTGATCCGCTGATTTCCGTGTCGGAACCG
>JADLHU010000032.1 GCA_020848655.1 Novosphingobium sp. | reverse complement strand
TAGAGCATGATCATCTTATATTGAAGCATAACCGCTGTTTCTGAGGTAGTTTGCGCACTCGTCTGGTGAGAAGGTGTCGAGGAGTGAACCGATGCGCTTCCATGTCGCGTCGATGGATCGTTCGTTAGCCTTTCTCAGCAGGGTCTTGAGCTTGGCGAAGACCTGCTCGATCGGATTGAGGTCGGGACTGTAGGGCGGGAGGAACAGGAGTTTGGCGCCGCAACTGCGGATGGCCTGCCGCACGGCCTGGCCCTTGTGGCTGCCGAGGTTGTCCATGATGACGATGTCGCCGGGGCTGAGCGTAGGTACGAGGAACTGCTCGACATAAGCGAGGAAGATCTCACCGTTGATTGGTCCATCGAGCACGCATGGGGCATCGATCCGGTCGTGGCGCAGCGCGGCAAGGAAGGTCAGCGTGCGCCAGTGACCGAAGGGGACCTTGGCGTGCAGCCGCTGGCCACGCGTGGCGCGGCCGTGGGTGCGGGTCATGTTGGTCTTGGCCCAGGTCTCGTCGATGAAGACGAGGCGCGCCGGATCAAGCCGGGACTGTCAGGAATTTCGTGTGCGGCGAGGCATAATGGGCAACAAGGAGCCCCAGTATGTCACGACGCAAAGAACCTTCGATACCGAACGACATTCTCGACCAACTGCTGGCCGGCACTGACGCCGCAGCAGCGCTCAGCCATGGCGGCCTACTCGATACATTGAAGAAGGCATTTGCCGAACGGGCGCTCAATGCGGAGATGGATCACCATCTTGGCCAGGAGGAGCAAGGGACCAACAGCCGGAACGGCTATGGCCGCAAGACGGTGACGACCGACGGGGGACGGATCGAGATCGAGGTGCCGCGTGATCGGGCCGGCAGTTTTGATCCGCAGCTTATCGCAAAATATCAGCGCCGTTTCCCCGGTTTTGATGACAAGATCATCTCTATGTACGCGCGCGGCATGAGTACCCGTGAGATCACCGGGCATCTGCGCGAACTGTACGGCATCGAGGCCTCACCCGACCTGATCAGCACGATCACGGACGCTGTGCTGGAGGAGGTCACGGCCTGGCAGCAACGGCCGCTGGACCCAGCCTATCCGCTGGTTTTCTTCGATGCGATCCGGGTCAAGATCCGCGACGAAGGGATGGTCCGCAACAAGGCGATCCATATTGCCCTGGGCGTCATGGCCGACGGCACCAAGGTGGTCCTTGGCTTGTGGCTGGAGCAGAATGAAGGCGCCAAGTTCTGGCTGCGCGTCATGAACGAACTGCGCAACCGCGGTGTCGAAGATATCATGCTGGCCGTCGTCGATGGCCTGAAGGGTTTTCCCGACGCCATCACCGCCGTCTTCCCCGAAGCGATGGTTCAAACATGCATCGTCCATCTGCTGCGGAACTCGATGGATTTCGTGGCGTGGAAAGACCGTAAGGCGCTCGGAACGGCCCTGAAGGCCATCTACCGAGCTGTCGATGCCGCGGCCGCCGAGGAAGCGCTGACGGCCTTCGAAGCGAGCTTCTGGGGGCAGCGCTATCCTGCCATCGGCCAGAGTTGGCGCCGGGCATGGCCCGAGGTCATACCATTTTTCGCTTTCCCCGACGAAGTCAGGCGGATCGTCTACACTACCAACGCCATCGAGGCCTTGAACTCCAAGCTTCGTCGCGCTGTTCGTGCGCGGGGCCATTTCCCCAATGATGAGGCGGCCACCAAGCTGCTCTATCTGATCTTGAACCGATCGGAAAAAGAGTGGAAAATGCCGCCGCGCGAGTGGAACATGGCGAAGGCGCAATTTGCCGTTCTCTTCGGCGAACGCTTCATCAGGGCCATGACGGCCTGATGGTCAACCGCCTCGCCCCACACGAAATTCCTGACAGTCCCATCAAGCCGGTTCTGGTACTTGCGCCACTGCATCCGCCTGCGGGCGATGGTGGGACGATCCTGCTCGCTGGCGAACAGGCTTTTTTTTGAACGACAGTCCCTCCCGTTCGAGGAACAGCCACAGCGCGCCATAGCTCGCCTTCACCCCGCGCTCGGCCAGATCGGCCAGCAAGGTCAGGTCGGACTCGGCAGCAATGCGCGCCAGCAACCACTCGCGTTGCGGCAGCAGCACCGGCTTGCGGTGGCCGCCCAGCTTGCCCGGTGCAACCCCGCCCGTCCGGCGCTGGCGCTGTGACCAACGCACCGCGCTGGCGACGCTCACTCCGAACTGCGCCGCAGCCGTCCGGGCAGAAGCGCCCGCTGCCATCGCCGCTACAACCCGCTCACGAAGATCGATCGAATAGGCTCGGACCATCCCTGCTGCCCTCCCGCCCAGCCAGCACGTTGAATCAGAAAAATCAGCCCCCGTGAATCCACAATCGATTCACTCAAACAAGATCACGCTCTAGGCATGCCCCTGCCCTATCCGGACCTCGCCCTCGATTCCAGCCGGGTGCAGTTCCTTTGACAGCGCCGACGAAACGATTCCTGCTCCAGCGCCACATGTCCAGGTCATCTGCCCAGAAGCGGCTCCGCCCCCACGTTAAGCGCGTGATCGGAACGTCGGTGTCGAACTTCGCTTTGGAACGAGAGCGCCATGCGTCGGTCAGCGACGATTTTTTCGAAAGCCATTGGCGCTCGGCACGGGCGCTGATTCGGCCGTCTTTGAGGAGATCGGCGAGCCTTTGTTTTGCCGATATGCGGTCACCGCAACTGCGTGCGGCATATTCCAGCGCATCTGCCGCGAAGATCAGGGCGGGCTCGGATTTTACTTCGCTATCTGTCACTCGGCTCCCTCTCGCGCTGTACGTCGGGCCTCCGTCGCCCGAACGTCAAGCGGGCGCGATAAGGTTTGGCTGAGGGACGATCAAGATGAGAATAACCAGGCCTCCGTCACGGCGAAGCGCTTCACTGGTGTCCGCAAATGTGCGTCCCAAACCGCGCACAAAGTGGGCACGGGAGTGGGTATGGGAAAACGAAAATCCCTTAAGTCATTGAAATAAGGGAAATTCTGGCGGAGAGGGTGGGATTCGAACCCACGTTACGGTTACCCGTAAACCGCATTTCGAGTGCGGCGCATTCGACCACTCTGCCACCTCTCCGCGAAGTGCATCGGCGGTGCCGGAAAAGGCGCCCGACGGGTCGTGAAGCGCGCCGTTAGCCGAGAAGGCTGCGCTTGCCAAGCCCCCGTTGCGTGCGAAGCGGGGGATCATTTCAACGGCTTGCTTGTTACGCACCCGCACAAAACCTATATTGCACTTCATGGACCGAGCAAACTTCTTCTCCCCCCAGGCCGGAAGGCTGATCGAAGCGCCCCGGCAGAACCGGGCGCGGTATGCGATCGGTGATGTGGTGCGCCACAGGCTTTACGATTTTCGCGGGGTCATTTTCGATATCGACCCCGTCTTCGCCAACAGCGAGGAATGGTATCAGTCGATCCCCGTCGATATCCGCCCGCATCGCGAACAGCCCTATTACCATCTCCTCGCCGAAAACGGCGAATCGAGCTATGTCGCCTATGTCAGCCAGCAGAACCTGCAGGCCGATGGTGAAGGCGGGCCGGTGGAGCATCCATCGCTGGAGCAGTTGTTCGAGGATTTCAAAGGCGGCCGCTATCGCCTGCGGCGCGGCCTGACACACTGAGCCGAACCGGGCTGAGCCGAACCGGGCCGACGCGAGAGCCGGCGCACCGGATTTTGCGCCTCAGCTCTTGAGCTTCCAGCCCGAGCGCAGCACTTTGTAGGCGATGGCTGCCAGGACCACGTTCAGCAGGCCCACGCCGATCGCGCCGTGCAGCACCGCCTGGTTGGTGCTGCCGATATCGCTTTCGCCCAGGAAGCCGAAGCGGAAGCCCGAGATGATATAGAAGAACGGGTTGCCGCGGCTGATCGTCTGGAACAGCGGCGACAGGTTGCTGATCACATAGAACGTGCCCGAAAGCATCGTCAGCGGCGTGATCAGGAAATTGGTGAACGCCGCGTTGTGATCGAACTTTTCGGCCCAGATCGACGACAGCAGCCCCAGCAGCGCCAGGAACACCGACCCCATCAGGCCGAACCACGCCACCGCCCAGGGATGCGCCATCGACAGCGAGACGCCCGGCCAGAACGCCATCGCCGCCGCCAGCGCCAGGCCGACCAGCACCGCGCGCGTCACCGCGCCGGCGACCAGCGCGACCATCAGTTCGCCCTCGGTCAGCGGCGGCATCAGCAGGTCGATGATCGTGCCCTGGATCTTGCCGGCCAGGAACGAGAAACTGGCGTTCTGAAACGCGTTCTGCATCATGCCCATGACGATCAGCCCCGGCGCGACGAAGGCGGCGAAGGGCACGCCCAGCACTTCGCGGCCCGCACCGCCCAGCGCCACGCTGAAAATCATCAGTTGCAGCAGCGTGGTGGCGGCGGGCGCCCAGATCGTCTGGGTCTGCACCTTGAAGAACCGGCGCACCTCCTTCATATAGAGCGTTCGCAAGCCGATCCAGTTGACGTTCTGGATCACGGGTTCTCCCTGTGCGGGAAAGACACGACGTCCTGCGCCGGGACGGATCGCAACTGCATGCGCCTGTGCCGCCGGATTCAGGGCAGCCTGGTTCGGGGTGGGTTGATTGGCCATCTTTCGGCGACTATCGGGTGCGTTTCCCCGTGGCAAGCGGGAGCATGCGCGATGATCGCGCAAACAAGTGGAATTGGCATGAGCTGGACCGACGAACGGATCGAAAAACTGACCAAGATGTGGGAAGGCGGATCGACCGCCAGCCAGATCGCGGAAGAGCTGGGCGGGGTCAGCCGCAACGCCGTCATCGGCAAGGCGCATCGCCTGGGCCTGAAATCGCGCCCTTCCCCCGTCAAGGCCACCGAGAAGAGCGAGGCGCCCGCCGCGCCCGTCGCTGCCAAGCCCGCCCCCGAAACACCGCGCGCCGCCCAGCCCGCACCCACGCCGCGCCCGGCGCCCCAGGCCGCCGCGCCCGTGCAGCCGCGCGCCGCCGCACCGACGCCGCCAGTGGCCCCGCCCACGACGAGCGCCAGCCCGGTCACGGCAACGCCAGCCGCGCCCGTGCCGGGGGCAGTGCCGGCCACGCCGCAGCCGCGCATCGTTTCGGTCGGCCCCGGCGGGTTCCTGCGGCAAGGCCCGGGCGACCAGCAGGCGCCGATCCCGCCCGCGCCGCCGCGCCGGCTGGTTCCCGCCAAGCCCAGCCCGGAAATCGCCGACAAAACCAGCTTGCTGGACCTGAACGACCGCATCTGCCGCTGGCCGATGGGCCACCCTGGCGAGCCGGATTTCCATTTCTGCGGCGAGAAGGTGAACCCCGGGTTCCCGTACTGCGTGGAGCATTGCGGCCGCGCCTATCAGGCGCAGTTGCCGCGCGGCACGCGCCGTCCCCCGCCGCCGCTGCCCTTTGGCGGTTCGCGCATGCGCTGAACCACGCCGGCGTTATTTTATCGGGCGATCGTGCGGAAACGCGCGGTCGCCCTTTGTGCGTTCCCCACACGCCCGCCAAGCCGCCGCTGTGCTGCTTTTCGCACGCAGGGTCTTAAATTCATCGCGCCGCCGCCGTTAACCATAGCATGACAGCTCACGATCCCAGACTGGCTCGCAGGCAGGGGGGCATCCTGCAATGGCTCGGGCTTGGCGCCGCGCCCGTCGATGACCTTCCCGCAGAGAGCGAGGCCGGACACGCCGCGCCGGAAGCCGCGCCGCAGGTCGACCCGCGCGAACGCCGCCGCCGTCAGTTGCTGGCCGATGTGACCAGCTTCCTGCTGACCCACCGGCTGGACATCAGCCCTTAGACGCTGGCCGTCGCCCACGATGTCATCACCGGGGCCGATGCCAAGCTGGCGCGCCAGATCGAACAGCGGGTGATCGCCCGCCTGCCGATCACGCTGGACTGGCTGGAAGAAGCCGGCCGCGCTTCGGGCCGCGTCGATGGCATCGCCCAGCTCAACGCGCTGATGACGCGGCTGGAAACCAGCATCGACGAATTCAGCCAGACCACGGTGGCCGCGCGCAGCGCCACCACGCAGTACAATTCCGCGCTGGAAGCGCACGTCAGCGAACTGGAGCAAGTCGGCAAGGCCGGCGTGGTGATTTCGGAACTGGCGGCGATCGCGCGGATCATGCTCGACCGCACGCGCGAGATCGAGCAGGAAATGAACCGCAGCGAGATGGAAACACGCGCGCTGCAATGCAGCCTTGAGGAAGCGCGCCGCTCCGCCGAAGTCGATCACCTGACCGGGCTGCCCAACCGGCGCGCCTTCGATGGCGTGTTCGAACGGGAACTGGCCGCCGCCATCGCCGAGGGCGAGCCGCTGTGCGTGGCGTTTTGCGACATCGACCACTTCAAGCGCGTCAACGACACGCACGGCCACGAGGCCGGCGATCGCGTGCTGCGCGCCGTGGCCCAGTCGCTATCGAAGATCTCGGACGATCGCTGCCACGTCGCCCGGCACGGCGGCGAGGAATTCGTCGTGCTGTTCCGGGGCAAGACGCTGGACGACGCCTGCCACGTGCTCGACACCGCGCGCGACGAGATGAGCGAGCGCCGCCTGATCAACCGCGCCACCGATGTCCCCTTCGGCAAGATCACCTTTTCGGGCGGAATCGCCGACGTCTTTGCCCACGCCACCCCGCACGAGGCGCTCAAAGCCGCCGACGATGCGCTCTATGTGGCCAAGCACGAAGGCCGCAATTGCGTGATCAGGGCCGGAACGCAGGCGTCGCAAGCGGCGGCCTGAACGCGGCCGGCGCCGCAACGTGATATTAAGCAATGCCGTCTACCCTTCTGGCGCATAATGCGTTTGAGGGGAAATCGCCGGTGAAGGACTACAAGATCCTCTTCGGGACACCGGCGAAGCGCCCTGCGGGGCGTCTGATCTACCATGCCTTCCAGGCCTTGTGCCCGGCTGCGCTGCTGGTCGCGATGATCGGTCCGGCGCGCTACTTGTGGCCGGCGATCCTGCTGGCCTTCGTCGTCGCCGCCGCGACCTGCGCGTTCTCGATCGTGCTCAGCCGGATCACGGTCGACGAACTGGCGGAGCGCCTGGAGATGATCCACAGCGCGCGCAGCGCGCATCACCAGATCGAAGAACTGTTCGCCATGACCGACATGCTTCAGGCAGCCGAAGGCCATGACGACGCGAGCGCGGTGCTGATGACGACGACGCAGCGGTTGCTGCCCGAATTCAGCGGCGCGCTCTATATCTTCAACAATTCGCGCGATCGGCTGGACCTGGCGCGAAGCTGGAACCCCTCGCCCGGCTTCACCCCGTCCGAAGCGCTGCTGCCCGCCCATTGCTGGGCGCTGAAGCGCGGCAAGCCGCATATCAACGATTCCCACTCGCAGACTTTGTGCTGCATGCACCACATCGGCACCGCGGCCACTGTGGAAGTGCCGATGATGGCGCGCGGCGCGGTCTATGGCCTGCTGGTGCTGGGCCTCGACGGCGCGGATGCGTTCGACCGGCTGCTCGACGTGCGCCGGCTGGGACGGGCGCTGGCCGATTCGATGTCGCTGGCGATCTCGAACATCAGCCTGCGCGAAAAGCTGCGCACGCAATCGCTGCGCGATCCGCTGACCGGCCTCTACAACCGCCGCTACATGGAAGACGCGCTGGAACGCTATGTCAGCCTGGCGGAACGCACCGGCAGCCCGACGTCGGTGATCATGATCGATCTTGATGATTTCAAGAAGCTCAACGACGCGCACGGCCATGCCAAGGGCGATGCGGTGCTGCGCGATGTCGCGGCGCAGCTCGTCTCGGGGTTGCGCCCATCGGACGTGGTCAGCCGCTATGGCGGCGAGGAACTGATGGTCATCCTGCCGGGCTGCGGGCTCGACGATGCGGAGCAGAAGGCCGAAGCGCTGCGTGCACGGCTGGAAAGCCTGGCCGATGCCCACGGCTTCCCGATCAGCGCCTCGTTCGGCGTTGCCTGCGTGCCCGAAACGTCAAGCAGCCCGCTCGATGTCGTGCCGATGGCCGATGGCGCGCTCTATGTGGCCAAGCAGGCCGGCAAGAACTGCGTCCGCGCCGCCTCGCGCCGCCCCGACCAGGGTGACGCCCAGTTGCGCCTTGCCGTGGCGTAAACTGTTTCGAAGCATTCCTGAAATAGCGCATTCCGCTCAGGGGAGAGCGACGAAAATGGTGAACTGAACACCTGCTTCAGGTGTTCGATATCCCCATCACCGCCAGCTCCGTCTGCCCCGCGCCAGCCGAAGGGCCGGAAGGCGAAACGCCCCCGGCCCCACGGCCTCCGCCTGCCTCAGGCGAAGTTGCCGGCGATGGCGATCTCGGAAACCGGCTTGCGGTCGCTCGGCACTTCGCGTTCGCGCAGGCCTTCGGGCAGGCGCTCGGCGCTGTCGCGGCGGCCGATGGCAAGACCGGCTTCCAGCCGGTAGCGATCGGGGATGCCCAGTTCGACGCGGGCCTTGTCGAAGTCGACGCCGGCCATGCCATGCGTATGATAGCCCAGCGCCGTCGCCTGCAGCGCCAGCAAGGCCCAGGCCGCGCCGGCATCGAAGCTGTGGCTGTGCAACGGATCGGTGCTGCCGTCGGGCTTTTCCAGCACGGTGTCGGAAACCACGAATGCCAGCACGCTGGCGTCCTTCGCCCAGCCGGCGTTGAACGGGATCAGCAGCGACAGGAAGCGATCCCAGTTGGCATCGCCGCGCCGCGCATAGAGGAATTTCCACGGCTGGTAATTGAAGGCCGATGGCGCCCAGCCGGCGGCTTCGAAGATCGCGTCGAGGTCTTCCTGCGGCATCTCGCTTTCGTCGAAGGCGCGGGGCGACCAGCGTTCTACGATCAGGGGCAGGACTTTGGCGTTGGCCTTGCGGATGGACGTGGGGCTATCGGTCATGAAGGTTCTCCTTGAATGAAGAGCATGTTGAAAACGAAAAGGAATCAGGCCGCGTCGACGAGCACGATCTCGCTGTCCTCAAGCGCAGTAACGGTGATCGCGTCAACACGCGTGATCGCTGCGCCATCGCGGGCGTTCACGTCGACATCGTCGATCCGCACTTTGCCGGTGGCGGGCACCAGATAGACATGCCGGTCCGGCGCGGTCGGATAGGTGATGGTGTCGCCGGCCTTGATCGTTGCGCCGACGACGCGGGCATTGGCCCGGATCGGCAGCGCATCGCCATCGCCCGCGATGCCCGACGCCAGCGTGACGAAGCGGCCGGCGCGGTCGTCCTTGGGGAACGGGCGCGATCCCCAGCCCGGCTCGCCGCCTCGGCTATCGGGCAGGATCCAGATCTGGAACAGCCGCGTTTCGACGGCTTCCTCGTTGAATTCGGCATGCTGGATGCCCGATCCCGCGCTCATCACCTGCACGTCGCCCGCTTCGGTGCGGCCCGAATTGCCCAGGCTGTCGCGGTGCGAGATCGCGCCTTCGCGGATGTAGGTGATGATTTCCATGTCGCGGTGGGGATGCGGCGGAAATCCGGTCTTGGGCGCGATCACATCGTCGTTCCACACGCGCAGGCGGCCCCAGTTGGTGCGGGCCGGATCGTGGTATTCGGCGAAAGAGAAATGATGGTGCGCATCAAGCCAGCCATGATCCGCGCCACCGAGGCTGTCAAAGGGGCGAAGGTCGATCATCGTTCGTCTCCATCAGCACGATCGCTGTGTTGAACGCCGAGATAGGCCTTGCCGCCCTCTGAAAGAATTGAGATAAAATCGGTAATAATGTTCAACAAAGTTGAATATGTGGAGTTTTCCCGATGGCGATCGGACAGCCTAGCCTTGATCACTTGCGCATTTTCCTGGCCGTGGTGGACGAAGGCAGCTTCAACCGCGCGGCGCAAAAGCTGGGCCGGGCGATTTCGGTGGTCAGCTATGCGATCGCCAGCCTGGAGGCGCAGCTTGCCGTCACGCTGTTCGATCGCGAAGGATCGCGCCGCCCGCGCCTGACCGACGATGGCCGCGCGCTGCTGGCCGAAGCGCGCGCGGTGACGGACGATATCGACGCGCTGATCGCCAAAGTGCGCGGGCTGCACCAGGGGCTGGAAAGCGAACTGTCGCTGGCGGTGGACGTGATGCTGCCCGGCTGTGTGCTGGGCGCGGTGCTGCGCGAATTCCAGCGGCTCTATCCCACGGTCACGCTGCGCCTTCATGTCGAGGCGCTGGGCGCGGTCGCCGCGCTGGTGCTCGACGGGCGCGCGCAGCTTGGCGTCGGCGGGCCGGTGATCGTCGACGATCCGCTGCTCGACCGGCAGATCATGGGCGCGGTCACGCTGATCCCGGTGGCCGCCCCCACCCACCCGCTGGCGCGGATGGACACGATCCCGCCCGGCGCGGTGCGCAAGCACCTGCAACTCGTGCTGACCGACCGTTCGCCGCTGACCGAGGGCCGCGACTTTTCGGTGAGCAGCGCGCGAAGCTGGCGGCTGGCCGATCTTGGCGCCAAGCACACATTGCTGCGCGAAGGGATCGGCTGGGGCAACATGTCGCGACTGGCCGTGGCCGACGATCTGGCGGCGGGGCGGCTGGTGGAACTGGCGCTGCCCGAAGCGGGCCGCGTGGACTATACGCTCAGCGCGCTGTGGCGGCGCGACGCCACGCTTGGCCCCGCAACCTGCTGGCTGCTGGACGCGATCGGGGAGGAACTGCAAGGTCTGGTGGGCTGACCCTAATGCCGCAGATCCAGGCCCAGCGAGCGCGCGACCAGCGCCGCCTGGGTGCGATTGCCGACATCGAGCTTGCGCATGATCGCGGTCATGTGCGCTTTCACCGTCGCCTCGCTCATGCCCAGCGCGTGCGCGATCTGCTTGTTGAGCTGGCCATCGAGCACGCCGAGCAGCACCTTGAGCTGGGTCGGCGTCAGGCCAGCCACGTCCTCCCGGATCGTGTCGAGCGGCTGGGGCGAGGACACTGGCGACGGCGAGGACGCGGGCCTGCCGCCGCCGATCGCCGCCGCGATGGCCGCCTCGATCGCCGCCAGATCGCTGTCCTTGCGCAGGAAGGCCACCGCGCCGAACGCGCGCACTTCATCGGCCGCCGCGCCGCCTTCGGCGCTGGACACGACGAGGATCGGCACCGTGGGCCGCTCCGCATGAAGCAGCGCGATACCCGAATAGCCGACCGCGCCGGGCATCTTGAGATCGAGGAGGATCAGCCGCAAGTCCTGCGCTTCCATCGCCACGCGCGCGGCGGCGGCCAATGTGCCGGCCTCGGCCAGGCGCGCGTCGGGCAGCACCCGCTGCACCGCCAGGGCCAGCGCCTGGCGGAACAGCGGATGATCGTCGGCGATGAGGACCGTTGCCGTCAGGTGCCCCTTACGCCTCCGCCAGTTGCGGCCGATTGGCGAGCAGGTGATCGACCACCGCGGGGTCGGCCAGCGTCGAGGTATCGCCCAGGTTGCCGGTATCGTTCTCGGCGATCTTGCGCAGGATGCGGCGCATGATCTTGCCCGATCGCGTCTTGGGCAGCGCGGGCGCGAACTGGATCACATCGGGCGTGGCGATGGGTCCGATCTCGTGGCGCACCCACTGCACCAGTTCCTTGCGCAGCGCGTCGTTCGGTTCGACATCGGCATTGGTGGTGACGAAGGCATAGATGCCCTGCCCCTTGATATCGTGCGGCATGCCGTCGACCGCCGCCTCGGCCACTTTGGCATGGGCGACGAGCGCCGATTCGATTTCCGCCGTGCCCATGCGGTGCCCCGACACGTTGATCACGTCATCGATGCGGCCGGTGATCCAGTAATAGCCGTCCTCGTCGCGCCGGCAGCCGTCGCCGGTGAAATAGACGCCGGGGAAGGTGGAGAAATAGGTCTGGAAAAAGCGATCGTGATCGCCCCACACGGTGCGCATCTGGCCCGGCCAGCTATCGGTGATGACCAGGCAGCCATCGCCCGCCCCGACGATGGGCTGGCCATCGTTGTCGACCAGTTCGGGCCTCACCCCGAACATCGGCCGCGTGGCGGACCCTGGCTTGAGCGCGGTGGCGCCGGGCAGCGGGGTGATCATCGTGCCGCCGGTTTCGGTCTGCCACCAGGTATCGACGATCGGGCAGCGCCCTTCGCCCACCACCTTGTGATACCATTCCCAGGCTTCGGGATTGATCGGCTCACCCACAGAACCCAGCAGTCGCAAAGACTTGCGCGAGGTTCCTTTCACCCAGTCATCGCCTTCGCGCATCAGCGCGCGCAGCGCCGTGGGCGCGCCATAGAAGATTTCCACGCCGAATTTGTCGACCACCTGCCAGAAGCGCGCGGGATCGGGCCAGTTGGGCACGCCTTCGAACATCACCGTGGTCGCGCCGTTGGCGAGCGGGCCGTAGACGACATAGCTGTGCCCCGTCACCCAGCCGATGTCGGCGGCGCACCAGTAAATCTGGCCGGGCCGGTAATCGAACACATAGTGATGCGTAAGCGCGGCCCAGACCGCATAGCCGCCGGTGGTGTGCAGCACGCCCTTGGGCTTGCCGGTGGAGCCGGAGGTATAGAGGATGAACAAAGGGTCTTCCGCGCCCAGTTCCTCTGCCGGGCAATCGGCGGCCTGCTGTGCGACGCCTTGCGCCCAATCGATGTCGCGGCCCGCCACCATCGGTACGTCCGCGCCGGTGCGCCGGAGCACGATCACCGTATCGACCGCCGGGCAATGCGCGAGCGCGGCATCGACATTGGCCTTGAGCGGCACCTTGCGGCCGCCGCGCAGGCCTTCGTCCGACGTGATGACGATGCGGCTGTCGCAATCCTCGATGCGGCCGGCCAGCGCCTCGGGCGAGAAGCCGGCGAAGACGATCGAATGGATCGCCCCGATCCGCGCGCAGGCCAGCATGGCGACGGCGGCCTCGGGCACCATCGGCAGGTAGATCGTCACCCGATCGCCGCGCTTCACGCCGCGCGCCTTCAGCAGGTTGGCGAAGCGGCAGACGTCCTCGTGCAACTGGCGATAGGTGATTTCGCGGTGCGCCTCGGCCGGATCATCGGGTTCCCACAGGATGGCGATGGCATCGCCGCGCGTGGCGAGATGGCGATCGAGGCAATTGGCCGAAAGGTTCAGCGTGCCATCGGAAAACCACGAAATGCCGAAATCCTCGCGCCCGAAGCTGGTTTCCTTGACGCGCGAAAACGGGCGCATCCAGTCGATCCGCTGCGCCTGTTCACGCCAGAACGCATCGGGTTCCTCGATCGAGCGGCGATAGAGCTCGAGATAGGCGGCCTCATCGACATGCGCGGTTTCGGCCCATTGGGCGGGCACGGGATAGACGGCGTCGCTCATCGCGTATTCCTCTCCGTATGCGGGCGCGCGTTCTCGCGCCGGTTTCCCGCGATCCTAGCCCCACGGCGCCGCCACGGGACCCTAGACCAAGGTCGTAATCCTGCGACCATGGTCCGGATGGCGCAAGAGGGCACGAGGCCCGATCCTGTTCACACCCGAAAAAGGGGGAACGCGCCCCACGAAGCGGCGCAGGGAAGGAGAGGATATGCACAAGCCCAGGAAGGCCGTGCTGACAGGTCTGCTGGCCGCCAGCGCACTGCTGTGCCCCGCCATGGCCCAGGCCGCGGCAAAAACACCCTCGGCAACGGCGCGCGAGGCGGACCTTGCCGCCCGGCTCGAACGGCTCGAAGCCGAAATGATGCAGTTGCGCGCCGATCTCCAGACCGCCCGCGCCGAACAGGCCGCCACCGCGCAAGTGGCTGAG
>JADLHU010000031.1 GCA_020848655.1 Novosphingobium sp. | reverse complement strand
TGAGCACGTCGGCCAGGGCATCGGGTCCCGCGACCACTTGCGCGGAGCGATGGCCGCGCTCCTTCATCCCGGCGACCATCGCGTCTGAGCTGATGCCCTCGATCGGCTGTTCGCCGGCCGGATAGACCGGCGCGGCATAGACCACATCGGCATCGTTGAATGCGCCCTGGAAGTCCGCCATGTGGTCGCGCAAGCGGGTAAATCGATGGGGCTGGACCACGGCGATGACACGGCCCTTCACCCCTTCGCGCGCCGCGGCGAGCACGGCGCGGATCTCGACCGGATGGTGGCCGTAGTCGTCGATCACGGTGGCGCCGCCGATTTCGCCTACCTTGGTGAAGCGCCGCTTGACCCCGCCGAAATTACCGAAGCCGGTGCGGATCACATCGTCCGAACAATTCATTTCCGCCGCAACGGCGACAGCGGCGAGCGCGTTCTGCACGTTGTGGCGTCCCGGCATCGGCAGTTCGATTCCCTCGATGCGGCGAAACGAGCCGTCGCGCTGGCGCAGTGCCGCGTCGAAGCGGTTGCCGCCTGGGATCGGTGTGACATTCTCTCCACGCACGTCCGCCTGGGCGGAGAAGCCATAGGTGATGACCCGGCGATCGCGCACCTTGGGAATCACCGCCTGGACCTCAGGATGATCGATGCAGAGCACCGCCGCGCCGTAGAACGGCACGTTCTCGATGAATTCGACGAAGGCGTCCTTCACCGCATCGAAGCTGCCGTAGTGATCGAGGTGCTCGGGATCGATGTTGGTGACGACGGCGATGGTGCCGTCCAGCCGCAGGAAGCTGCCGTCGCTTTCGTCGGCCTCCACCACCATCCAGTCGCTTGCGCCAAGGCGCGCGTTGGAGCCGTAGGAATTGATGATGCCGCCGTTGATCACGGTGGGATCGACCCCGCCCGCGTCGAGCAGGCAGGCGACCATCGATGTCGTCGTCGTCTTGCCGTGCGTGCCGGCGACGGCGACGGTGTTCTTCAGGCGCATCAGTTCGGCCAGCATCTCTGCCCGGCGCACCACCGGCACGCGTGCTTCCAGTGCAGCGGCGACTTCGGGATTGTCGCGCTTCACCGCGGTGGAAGTGACGACCACGGCGGCATCGCCCAGATTTTCCGCCGCATGGCCGATCAAGACCTTGATGCCGCGCTGGCGCAGCCCTTCGACGACATAGCCTTCGGCAATGTCGGAGCCTTGCACGCTGTAGCCCAGGTTGTGCATGACTTCGGCGATGCCCGACATGCCGATGCCGCCAATGCCGACGAAGTGGATCGTACCGATGTCGGTGCCGACGCCCTTCACGCCACCGCCTCCTGGCCCGAGGCCGAAACCTGCCCGGCCAGCCGGATCACATCCATCAGCGGCGCGCCGCCGAAGCCTTCGACCAGATCGGCCAGGTCCGAAGCGGCGTTGGGATAGCCGCAGTTCCATGCGGCATGGGCGGCGTTGGCCAGCGTTTCGGGGTGCTGGGCGATCGCCTGGATCTGCTTGGCCAGTTCCACGGCGGTGAAATTGTCCTGCCGGATCGAGCGCGCCCCGCCGGCGCTGACGATCTCGCGCGTGTTGGCCGCCTGGTGATCGTCCGTGGCGATGGGCAGTGGCACAAGGATCGCCGGGCGGCCCACGGCGGTCAGTTCCGCGATGGTGGAAGCCCCTGCCCGGCCGATGAACAAATGGGCATCGGCCAGCCGTTCGGACATGTTCTCAAAATAGGTGCCCAGTTCCGCCGGGATGCCGTGGCTGGCATAGCGCGCGCGCACCGCGTCTATATCCTCGGGCCGGCACTGCTGCGTCACCTGCAGGCGCGAACACAGCGCCGGCGGCAGCATCGACAGCCCATCGGGCACCACTTCGGACAAGACCCGCGCGCCCTGGCTGCCCCCCGTGACCAGCACGCGGAACAGCCCTTCGGACGTGAAGGCGGGAAATGGCAGGTCGCGCAGGCGCAGCACATCGTCGCGCACCGGATTGCCCACCAGGTGGACCTTGGCCGCGTGCTTGTCGGCCAGCCGGTCGATCTCGCGATAGGCGGTGGCGATGGCGTTAACCCGGCCGGCAAGGAAGCGGTTGACCCGGCCCAGCACGGCGTTCTGCTCGTGGATAACGGTCGGGATCTTCTCGGCCGTCGCGGCCAGCAGCGCGGGCAGCGCGGGATAGCCGCCGAAGCCGACAACGGCCGAAGGCTGGAAACTTTCGAACAGGCGCAGCGCCATGCGCCGCCCTTCCAGAATGGCGCGCAGGCCCTTCACCCAGCTTAGCGGGTTGCGACCCTGCAGCCGCCCGGCGGGCAGCACGTGTGCGGTCAGCGTTGCGGGCTTGCCGGGAATCGCCGCGCCGCGCGCATCGGTGATCAGCGCCACGTGATGGCCACGCCGTTCCAGTTCGGCGGCCAGCGCAAAGGCCGGGATCAGGTGCCCGCCGGTGCCGCCGGCGGCCAGCACGAAGTGTCGGCTGACCCCACTCGCACTCTGCGCGCTCATGTCTTGACTCCGTTGTCACGCTGGCCGGTATCGCGCAGATTTGCATCGCGTTGGCCCGTATCGCGCAGGGAAAAGCGCTCGCGGCTGATATAGGGGTTGCGCCGCGTGATCGCGAGCAGCAACCCGATGTTGAGGCACAGCGCCACGGTGGACGACCCGCCATAGCTGATCAGCGGCAGCGTCATGCCCTTGGACGGGAACAGTTGCAGGTTGACCAGGATGTTGATGAACGCCTGCCCGCACAACTGCGCGGTAAGGCCGGTGGCCGCCAGCACGGTGAACAGGTCTTCCTCCTCCACCAGTCGCATCAGCACGCGCACGGCGATGGCGAGGTAAAGGATGACGACGAGCGCGCAGATGATCAGGCCGAATTCCTCGCCGATGACGGAGAAGATATAGTCGGTATGCGCTTCGGGCAGGGCCAGCTTGCGCGTGCCCAGCCATAGCCCCGAACCGGTCCACCCGCCGGCCAGCAGCGTGCGCTGGGCCAGGTCCACCTGATCGAACGCCGTGCCGCCGCCGATGAAGGCATCGATGCGGTGGCGAGCATTGTCATACAGCATGTAGGTGGCGACCAGCGCGATCACCCCGGCGATTCCCGCCACCGCGATACGGCGCACAGAAAGGCCCGACAACAGCACCAACACGAACCACACGGCGCCGAAAAGGATGGTCGATCCGAAATCGGGCTGGAGCATCAGCAATCCGGCGATCAGCCCCATCAGGCCCACGCTGATCGCAACCACCGGCAGGTTGGGATCGCGCACGCGCCACGCCAGGATCCAGGCCAGGCCGATGGCGAAGGCGGGCTGGAGGAATTCCGAAGGCTGGAGCGACACGCCCAGGTTCAGCCAGCGCCGCGCGCCGTTCACTTCGCTGCCCACGATCGGCACCAGCAGCAGGCCGACCAGCATGGCGAAGCCCAGCACGATGCCAAGTCGCCGCGCCATGTCCTTGGTCAGGAATGAAGCGCCGAACATCACGGCCAGCCCCATTAGTTGCCAGCGGATATGCAGCACGAAGAAATGCAGGTCGCCCAGCGTGGCGGCGGCGGTGGACAGGCGGCGCGCGCTGGCCGGCGATGCGGCGGCGACGGCGGCGGTGCCGATCGCCATCAAGGACAGCACCAGCACCAGCAGCACGCGATCGATCTCGCGCCACCACACCGCGAATTCGCCGCGCCGGCTGCGGCGATAGCGCGCGTTCGCCTGGCCGGGAACGCGGCCGGCGCCGGGAACGACGGGAGTCATGGCGGGCGGGTGCGTGGCCATCAGGCGGCGCCTCCGGCTGCGGCGTGCGGCGGTGGCGCCGGGTCGCTGGTGGTCAGCGCCTCGACGATCTGGCGGAACACATCGCCGCGCGCCTCGTAATCGCGGAACTGGTCGAAGCTGGCGCAGGCGGGCGACAGCATGACGATATCGCCGGGCCTGGCCGCCTCGATCGCCTGGCGGATCGCCTCGGCCATCATCTCGCTGCGGTGGACGGGCATGTGCGGGGCGAGCAGTTCGGCGAAGACCGGCCCGGCATCGCCGATGACATAGGCGGCGGCGACATTGCCGAAGAACGGCGCGCACTCGTCCAGATCATCGCCCTTGGGCAGGCCGCCGACGATCCAGTGGATGCGCTTGTTCGGATTGGGCGGAAACGCGGCCAGCGCCGGGGCTGTCGAGGCGGGATTGGTGGCCTTGCTGTCGTTGATGAACAGCACGCCGCCGGCCTCTGCCACGCGCTCCATGCGGTGCGGCAGGCCGCGGAACGTGGGCATCGCCGGCTGCCACTGCGCGCGCGTCAGCCCCAAGGCCTCGACGATGGCGATGGCGACGGCGGCGTTCTGGAGGTTGTGCGGGCCTTGCAGCGAAGGCCAGCCGGGCTGCAGCGCGGCAAGGCCGGCGCCATCGGCGCGCCGGACGAACCCCGGCTCGTGCCGCACGGCCTGGGCGGCGGCGATGGCGCGGGTTTCATCGTCGCCGGTGCCGAAGATCGCTACGTGATCGGGCCGCTGCATCGCGAAAAGCCGCGCCTTCGACGCGACATAGCCTTCGAACCCGTCATAGCGATCGAGGTGATCGGGCGTGATGTTGAGCAGCGCCGCCGCTTCGCAATCGAGATTGTAGGTGAGGTCGATCTGGTAGCTCGACAGTTCGAGCACATAGACGCCGCCCGCCTGAAGCGGCTCCTGCGCCAGGATCGGCAGCCCGATGTTGCCGCCCATGCGCACCGGGATCGCCGCGTTCTTCAGCAAGTGGTGAACCAGCGCGGTCGTGGTGGATTTGCCATTGGTGCCGGTGATGCCGACCACGCGGTGCGCCGGCAGGCTGGCGCGGGCCAGCGCGAACAGTTCGATGTCGCCGATCACGGGCACTTCGGCGCGCGCGGCGGCATCCGCGATCGGGTGGCGGTTCAGCGGCACGCCGGGCGAAACGACGACCCCGGCATAGCCCGCCAGGTCGATCGCCACCGGATCGGCCAGTTCGACGCCGCGCTCGGCCAGGCCCTGGCGCGGTTCCTCGCGGTTGTCCCACGCGGTCACGCGCGCTCCGCTTCCCAGCAGCGTCTCGACAGCAGCCAGACCGGACCGCGCAAGGCCAAGGACGGCGTAGCGCTTTCCGGCGAAGGCTTCAGAAAGGATCATTGCCCGGCCATCACCTCAGCTTGAGCGTCGACAGGCCGATGACGGCAAGCACGATCGAGACGATCCAGAAGCGGATCACCACGGTCGATTCCGCCCAGCCCTTCTGCTCGAAATGGTGGTGGATCGGCGCCATGCGGAACACGCGGCGCCCGGTACGCTTGAACCAGAATACCTGGATGATGACCGAAGCCGCCTCGAACACGAACAATCCGCCGACGATGGCCAGCACGATCTCGTGATGCGCGGCCACCGCGATCGTGCCCAGCGCCCCGCCCAGCGCAAGGCTGCCGGTATCGCCCATGAACACGGCCGCAGGCGGCGCGTTGAACCACAGGAAGGCCAGCCCGGCGCCCACGATGCCGGCGCACAGGATCGCCAGTTCCCCGGCGCGCGGCACATGCGGAATGCCAAGATAGGTGGCATAATCGACGCGGCCGGCCAGATAGGCGATGATCGCGAAAGCGCCCGCCGCGATGATCACCGGCATCGTCGCCAGCCCGTCCAGCCCGTCGGTCAGGTTCACCGCGTTGCCGGCGCCGACGATGACCACCGCCGCGAAGACATAATAAAGCGGCCCCAGCGGGATGTAATGGCCCGACAGGAACGGCACGTAGAGATTGGTGCTGATCTGGCTGACGATCAGCCATGCCGCGATCCCGGCCACCACGAATTCCAGCGCCAGCCGCACCCGGCCCGGCACGCCCTTGTGGCTGCGCTTGGTCACCTTGTCGTAATCGTCGAGAAAGCCGATCGCGCCGAAGCCCACCGTCACCGCCAGGCACGCCCAGACGAAGGGATTTGCCAGATCCATCCACAGCAGCATCGAGACGACAAGCGAAGTGAGGATCATCAGCCCGCCCATGGTCGGCGTGCCGCGCTTGGCCAGGTGGGTTTTAGGCCCGTCCTCGCGGATCGGCTGGCCCTTGCCCTGGCGCAGGCGCAGCATGTTGATGAAGCGCGGGCCGATCAGCAGCCCCAGGATCAGCGCCGTCATCAGCGCCGCGCCGGCGCGGAAGCTCTGGTAGCGGATGAGGTTTGCCAGGCCTTCGAAATGAAACCATTCGGCCATCAGGTATAGCATTCGGTCCCGACCTAACCTTCCTGCTGGGCAAGAGCCGCGACCAACGCGCCAAGCCCCACCGAATTCGATCCCTTGACCAGGATCGCGTCACCGCTTTCCAGGCCAAAGTCCGCCAGCGCAAGGCGCGCATCGGCGACAGTCCGGCAATGCGCGAAGCGAATCGCTTTGCCAAGCGGTCCGGCAGGCGATTTCCCCAATTGCTCGGCCAGAACGCCCATCTCGTCCCCCACGAGGATCGCGTAATCGACCTGCGCCTCGGCGATCGGCCCGGCCAGCGCGGCGTGAAAGCGCGGGCCGAAATCGCCCAGTTCCTTCATCGCCCCCAGCACCGCGATGCGGCGGCGGGCCACGGTCTGCCCCAGTTGCGCCAGGGTGGCCCGCATCGAGGCGGGGTTGGCGTTGTAGCTTTCATCGATCAGCAGCGCCGTGCCGCCGCCGGGCACCGCGATCTCGGCGCGCGCGCCGCGCCCCTTCAGGCCTTCCATCTCGGCCAGCGCCACGCCCGCCGCGCCCAGATCGCCGCCCGCCGCGCGCACCGCCGCCATGACCGCCAGCGAATTGACCACCCAGTGCTCACCCGCCGCCGAAACGGTGTAGCAGACCCGCCGATCGCCCATGTCCATCGTCACCAGCGAGCCGCCGCCCGGCGCGGGCACGGCATCGAGCAGGCGCACATCGGCATGCGCGGCGCGGCCGACCGAGACCACCTTGGCCGCGTGGCGCAGGGCATGGTCGCGCAGGCGTTCGAAGTGCGGGCTGTCGGCCGGGATGATGGCGGTGCCGCCGGGCACCAGGCCTTCGAAGATTTCCGCCTTGGCGTCGGCGATCGCCTCTTCGCTGCCCAGCATCTCGATATGCGCCGGGGCGATCGTGGTGATCACGGCCACGTGCGGACGCACCTGCCGGGTCAGCGCGGCGATTTCCCCCGCATGGTTCATGCCCATCTCGAAAATGCCGAAGCGGCTGCGCGCCGGCATGCGCGCCAGGCTGAGCGGCACGCCGACATGGTTGTTGTAGCTTTTCACCGAACGATGCGCCGCGCCCCGGCTGGAACGGTCGAGCGCGGCGAAGATCGCTTCCTTGACCCCGGTCTTGCCGACCGATCCGGTCACGCCGATGATCGTCGCCTGCGTGCGGGCGCGGGCCGCCTGCCCCAGGGCTTCAAGCGCGGCGGCGGTGTCGGATACAAGCACGTGCGGGCCTTCACGGTGCTGATCGACGACAGCCGCCGCCGCGCCCTTCGCGAAGGCGCCGTCGACGAAGCGATGTCCGTCGGTGGCTTCACCCTTCAGCGCGAAGAACAGGTCGCCGGGGGCGACATCGCGGGAATCGATCTCGACCCCCGAAATCTGGAAATCGGCGCTGGCCACACCGCCGACGGCGCGCGCCACGGCGGCCGCATCCCACAGCGCCAGCGGCAGGTCGTCCGCCGGATCGACCGGCCATTCAAGAACAGGAGCTGCGGCCTTCATAGTTCCTCCCCACCGGCGGCACCGGCACATTGCGCGGCGACGGCCACATCATCGAACGGCAGAACGCGCATGGCATCGCCGCTGCCGACGATCTGGCCCTGCTCGTGTCCCTTGCCCGCGATCAGCACGATATCGTTCGGCCCCGCTTCGGCGATGGCGGCGGCGATGGCCGCGCGCCGATCGGCGATCTCGCGCAGGGCGCCGCCGCCCGCCAGCACTTGCGCGCGGATCGCGGCGGGGTCTTCGCCACGCGGGTTGTCGTCGGTCACGATGGCCAGGTCGGCCTGGCTGGCGGCGACGCGGCCCATCTCGGGGCGCTTGCCCCGATCCCGATCGCCGCCCGCGCCGAACACCACGATCAGCCGGCCGCTGGCATGCGGGCGCAGCGCGGCGATCGCGGCTTCCAGCGCATCGGGGGTATGCGCGTAATCGACATAGACCGGCGCACCGGTGCGGCAGATCGCGGCGCGTTCCAGCCGCCCGCGCACCGGCTGAAGCCGGGACAGCGCATCGAAGGTGCGCGCCGGATCACCGCCCGTCGCCAGCACCAGTCCGGCCGCGACGAGCGCATTGGCGGCCTGATAGGCCCCGATCAGCGGCAGCGCCACGCTGCGCGCCTGCCCCGCATGCACCACGCGCAGCGTCTGCCCCAGCAGGCCGGGCACGCGCGATTCCAGCCGGATGCCCTCGCCCGCCATGCCCACGGTGAACAGCGCCAGGCCGCGCGCGCGCGCATGGGCGATGGCCCTGTCCGACCAGGCATCGTCCGTCCAGACCACGGCGGTGCCGCCATCGATCACCACTTCATCGAACAGGCGCATCTTGGCCGCGAAATAATCGTCCATCCCGGCATGGTAATCGAGGTGATCGCGGCTGAGATTGGTGAAGGCTCCCGCCTGCACCTTCAGCCCTTCGTTGCGGAACTGGGCCAGGCCGTGGCTCGACGCCTCATAGGCCACGTGCGTCACGCCTTCGCGCGCCAGGCCCGCCATGTTGGCCAGGAACGTGACGATATCGGGCGTGGTCAGGCCGGTGGAAACGGTCTCGTCGGGCGTGGTCACGCCCAGCGTGCCGATCGAGGCGGCGCGCTGGCCGGCCATGCGCCACAACTGGCGCGTCATTTCCACGGTAGATGTCTTGCCGTTGGTGCCGGTGACGGCGACCACGGTTTCGGGCACCGGCGCGAAGAAGCCGGCGGCCAGCCGCGCGAAGGCCTGGCGTGGTTCGGCGGCGGCGATGTGGATCGCGCCGTCCACCCGCGCCTGCGGGCGGGCGACCACGGCAACGGCCCCGGCGGCGATGGCGGCGGGGATGAAATCCTCGCCGTTCACGGTCGCGCCCTGGAACGCGCCGAACACGGTGCCGGGCGCGACCTTGCGGTTATCGATGGCAAAGCCGGTCACGCGCGCGTCCGCTCCGGCTGGCAACGCCAGCCCGGCGGTCGCGGCAAGGCCGGCCAGCCTCATTCCTTCGTCCCGCCCGGGATCAACGGCGACAGGTCGGTAAGGTCAACGTCGCGCGTGTCGTCGGGCATCACGCCCAGCAGAGGGCCGATGCGCGGTACCACGCGGCTCACGATCGGCGCGGTGTTCCAGGCGGCGGTGCGCTGGTACGAACTGGCGGCGGTGCCCTGCGGCTCATCAAGCATGGCGATCACCACATAGCGCGGCCGGTCCATCGGGAACGCGGCGGCGAACGTGGCGACCAGCGACGTGCGGCGATAGCCACCGATCCCCGGCTTTTCGGCCGAACCGGTCTTGCCGCCGATGCGATAGCCCGGCGCATCGGCCTTGCGCCCCGTGCCATCGACCACGATCAAGCGCAGCAACTGGCGCATGCGCGCGCTGGTCGATGCCTTGAACACGCGGCGCCCGGCGGGAACCTTGCCCGCGTCCAGCTTCTGCAACGTGGCCGGGCGCCAGATGCCGCCGTTGACCAGCGCCGCATAAGCCGACGCAAGATGCAGCGGCGTCACCGCGATGCCGTGGCCATAGGACACCGTCATCGTGGTGATGCGCGACCACTGGCCCTTGGGCCACAGCGGAAAGCCGCGCGCGGGCAGTTCGATATAGGGCCGCTCGTTCATGCCCAGCGAACGCATCGTCTGGTTCAGCCGCACCCCGCCCAGTTCGTCGGCGACTTGCGCGGTGACGACGTTCGACGAATGGATCAGCGCCTCGGGCACGTTGAGCGACGCGCCCATGCTGTGGCTGTCGCGGATCTGGAAGCCGCCGATCGAAAGCGGCCGCGCCGAAGGATAGCGGCGCGACAGGTCGGTCACCGTGCCCGCGTCGATCGCGGCGGCGACGGTGATCGGCTTGAACGTGGAACCCAGTTCGTAGACCTGGTTGGTCACGCGGTTGAAGATGTTGGGCGTGCTGGCGCGATCGATCAGGTTGGGATTGAACGACGGCAGCGAGGCCAGCGCCAGCACTTCGCCGGTATCGACATCGAGCACGATGCCCGCCGCGCCCTTGGCGTTGGTTTCGCGCATGCCGCGCCCCAGTTCGTCTTCCAGCGCCCCCTGCACGCGCGTGTCGAGCGAGAGCACGGCCGACTGGTTGCGGCTGGCCGGATCGGACAGGCGATCGTCGAACACTTCCTCCATGCCGACACGGCCATGCCCGTCCGCGCCGACGAAGCCCAGGACGTGCGCGGCCATCGACCCTTGCGGATAGAACCGCTCGTTCTCGCGCGGGAATTCCAGCGCCGGTTCGCCCAGCGCGTGAATGCGGTTGGCGTCTTCGGGCAGGATGCGGCGGCGCAAGTAGCCGGGCTTGCCGGCAGCCAGCCGCGCGGTGACTTGCGCCACGTCCATGTCGGGGAAGATGCGCGCCAGCGCCTCGGCCACTTCGCGCGGCGACTTGACCAGCGGCGTGCCCCCGCCCAGCGCCTCGGGATTGAACCACAGCGCATAGGCGTTGAAGGCCCGCGCCAGCGGCACGCCGTTGCGATCGACGATCTCGCCGCGTGGCGGCAGCAGCGCATCGGCCATCGTGCGATTGCTCGGCAGGCTTTGGAACGCGCCCAGGAAAGCGATGCGCAGCAACGCGCAGGCGGCGATCGCCGCGAACAGGGCCAGCACCCACAGCACCCGCCACTTGGCGGTGAGCAACGACTGCTCGCGCACGTTCACCAGTTGGCGGCGTCCGGTCGCGATCGTCGTGGAGATGCTGATGCTGCTCATTCGCGCGAGGCCTCGCGCAGTTCGATGCGGGCAAGGCGTTCTTTCAGGCCCGCGGCGCCGGCCTTCAGACCTGCGGCGCTGGCGGCCTTGCGCGCGCCATCGGCGGGAACTTCGGCGGCCATGGCCTTGCCGGTAAGCGGCGACACCATCGCCGGGAACGCGCCGACATCCTCTTCGACAGTTGCGGTGGCGACGCGGATCGGCGTGGGCGCGCCGGGCGCGCGCGCCTTGCCCAGCGCGGCAAGCTGGCGCTCGCCTTCGATGTACTGGCCGGCGGTGGGCGCTTCGTAGCCGAATTCCACGTCGTTCAGGGTCTTCAGCGACTGCTGGTTGGCGCGCGTCTCGAACTCGGTCTCAAGGAACAGCTTTTCCTGGCGCAACGCCACGATCTGCCGCTCGGCCAGCCGCACCTGGCTTTTCACCGCGTTGACGCGGAAGGTCAGCGCCAGGGTCAATGCCGCGCAAGTGGTAAGGATGAAAGCCCAGCCGATCGAACGAACGCGGTCGCGGGTGAGATTCATGCTGCCTTCCTTTCGCGTGCGGGGGCATCGGTGCGGATCGCCGCGCGCAGCGTTGCCGAGCGGGACCGGGGATTGCGGGCGATTTCCTGCTCCGAAGGGCGCAGCGCCTTGCCCAGATGGGCAAACGTCGGCGCGTCCTTTGGGGCAAGCTGGGGCAAGTGGCGCGAAGCCGAAGCCACCGCGCCGCTGGCATCGCGCAGGAACTGCTTGACGATGCGATCTTCCAGACTGTGGAAGCTGACCACGGCCAGGCGCCCGCCGGCGCCCAGCAGCGCCTCGGCGGCGAACAAGCCGCCGTTCAGTTCCTCCAGTTCCGCGTTCACGTGGATGCGGATGGCCTGGAAGCTGCGCGTGGCCGGGTCTTTCTGCGGGCCGTTGCCGCCCTTGTAGTTGGGATTGTGCCCCAGCGCCTTGCGCACCACTTGCGCCAGTTCGCCCGTCGTCGTCAGCGGCCGGGCCGCAACGATGGCGCGCGCGACGCGGCGCGACTGGCGTTCCTCGCCATATTGGAACAAGACGTCGGCGATCTCGCCCTCAGGGGCCAGGTTGACGAAATCGGCGGCACTCGGCCCGTGTTGTTCCATGCGCAGGTCCAGCGGCCCGTCGACGGCGAAGGCGAATCCGCGCGCCGGCTGATCCAACTGCATGGACGACACCCCGATATCCATCGCAATGCCATCGACCCGCGATATCCCCACCTCAGCGAGCGCGGCGACCATTTCCGAGAAGCGGCGCGGGTGCAGCACCAGCCGGGGCGGGTCTTCGCGCGTTTCGGGCCAGGCCTGCCCCGCGGCGATCGCATCGGGATCGCGATCGAAGGCGTGGACGGTGGCGCCGGCATCGAGCAGGCGGCGGGTATAGCCGCCCGCCCCGAAGGTGGCAGCAACGAAGACCGCGCCGGGCGCGGGCGCCAGCGCGGCGATCACTTCATCCAGCAGCACGGGAACATGGGGCGCGCCGGTCATTTGCGGCCCCGCGTCTGCGCTTCGGCGGCAAGGTGGCGGCAGGCCGCCTGCGCGCCTTCCCAGCCTTCACCCATGGCGGCCAGGTTGCCCGGGTTCCAGATCGAGAAGAACGCGCCGCCGCCGTGGAAATAGAGCTGATCGCCGATGCCGACCAGATCGGCCAGGTGCGGCGGCAGGACAAAGCGGCCGCTGTCGTCGAAGGGGATCTCGATATAGCCGTAGAGCTGGCTGGCGCGCTGGTCGCGATCGAAATCGCGGCCCGCCTGAACGGCCAGCGCTTCCTCGCGATCGAGCTGGGCGGCGAAATCACTGGCACGCGACAGGCCAAAGCCGGTCAGGCAGGTCCAGCGATCATGCCGGGCGATGCACAGCGTCTTCACGCCGCCGCTGCTGTCCTTCACCGTCTTGCGGAATTGTGGCGGCAGGACGAAGCGGCCCTTGTCGCCTTGCAGCGAGAAGCCCTGTCCACTGAAAATATGTGGCTGCGCCACCGCCATTACCCCGTTTCCCGCCAAGGGCCTGCCCAAAATCGGACCGAAAACCTCCGCGCCCCGACCACGCCTGCGCGGTCAGCTCGCCCCGATCATGAGACGCGAGAGATGCATCGATTCCGATGGTTCACTTTCATATCGCCGCTCCCGCAGGGATGGAAGGGAAATCTACGGGAAAACACGGGAAAACACGTTTTTCAGTTTATAATCATAGCTTTAATTATGGAGGAAGTTCATCCGGCACAGCCCGAAACGCGCCAGAATCGGCGCATAACAGCGAATCCTGCAAATTCTGACCGGAACATCCCGCGAACTTCCGCATTTGCGGCGCGGCGCGGGTTTTACGAGCCCGTGGCGAGCGCTTCCAGCAAGCGGTCAAGCGCGGCGGCGCGGGCTTGGTCACCGGCCGGGTCAGCGGCATCGAGCAGCGCCGCATCGGCCAGCGCCAGCACCTGCCCGCGCCCGATGCGGCAGCGCGCGGCCAGCCCTGCCGCTTCCAGCCGGCAGCCGCGCGCGCCGGGAGCCAGCGCGAAGCGCCCCGGCAGATCGACGGGGACCGTCACGCCCAGCAGCGCCGCCTGCCGCGCGCCCGCCGGCTGATCGTCGTCGAATTGCAGGTCCAGGCCCCAGCGCGCCAGGATGGGCGAAAGCAGCACCACATCCTGCGGTCGCCGCCGATCGCCCAGGCCATAGGCGGAATGGCTGGTCAGCATCGGATCGGCGAACAGCAGCACGCGCCCCCCGCCCCGCACCCAGCGATCGAGCGCGACGTTTTCCTGCGGCGACAGCGGTCGCGGCTGTGCCATGATCAGCAGCGTCACCCCGTCCAGTTCGGCCAGTGTATCGAGCGGGCGCAACGTGCCATGGCGATCCAGCACCGTCCGCGCCCAGTGGGGCGGGGCATCACCGCGCAGCAGGTCGGTGGCCGATGCAGCCTCGTCCCACAGGATCGGCAGGCTGGTGAAGAGGCCCAGGGCGGGCGCGGGCGCCGGGGCGGCCTGCGGCGCGCGGCATCCGCTTATCGCCAGCAAGGCCGTCAGGGCCAGCACGGCCGGCACGACCAGCATGGCCGCCAGGGCCACGCCAACCCGCCGGAAGCCCCGGACTATCGCGTTGGTTATGGCTTTGCCTTGGCGGCGGCTTGCGCGCTGGGGTCGGCGGCCGGGACGATGCCGATATCGGCCAGCGGATCGGTGGCGCCCTTGGCCGCCTGATCGCCGGTCGGCTGCTCGGCGACGATGGCGACGTCTTCCTCGGTCGCCTGGCGGGCGCGGTCCATCACGATGTTGGCAAGGCCGACCATGAGCAGCATCGCCGCAAGCCCGAAAAGGCCGACCTGCAAGCGGTGCACGGCCTGCGCGCGCAGTTCACGCGCCGTGGGCGGCGTGTAATGCTGCGGTATCGCGACCTGCTGCACGATGCGTGGTTGCATGTTTTGCGGCATCAGCCGCGTCTTACCCTATCGCGCCAGCCAAGGGAAGACCGGAAGGTTCTTCGCCGCCAGCCACTCTGCATTGTAGAGCGAGGACAGATAGCGAAAGCCAGTGTCGCACAGGATCGTCACCACGCGCGATCCCTTGCCCAGTTGTCGGCCCAGCGCCACCGCGCCGGCCACGTTGATGCCGGACGACAGGCCCAGGCACAGCCCCTCTTCCGAAAGCAGCCGGCGCACCCATTCGAGGCCTTCCTCGTCCGAGATGCGGAACTGGGTGTCGATCGGCGCGCCTTCGAGATTGGCGGTGATGCGGCCCTGGCCGATGCCTTCGGCCACCGAAGTGCCTTCGGCCTTCAGTTCGCCATGCGCGTAATAGTTGTACAGCGCCGCGCCGTGCGGGTCGGTCAGCGCGATGGTGATCGTCTCGTCGAAGGCCTTCAGCCCCAGCCCGACGCCGGCGATCGTGCCGCCCGTGCCCGCCGCGCAAGTGAAGCCATCGATCCGCCCGCCAAGCTGTTCCCAGATTTCGGGCGCGGTGCTTTCGATGTGGGCCTTGCGGTTGGCGATATTATCGAACTGGTTGGCCCAGATCGCGCCGGGCGTCTCTTCCGCCAGCCGGCGCGAGGTGTGGACGAAATGCCCCGGATTGGAAAACGGCGCGGCGGGAACCAGCACCAGTTCGGCGCCCAGTGCGCGCAGCGTGTCCATCTTCTCGCGCGATTGGGTTTCGGGCATGACGATGATCGTCTTGTAACCGCGCGCGTTGGCCACCAGCGCCAGCCCGATGCCGGTGTTGCCGGCGGTGCCTTCGACGATCGTGCCGCCGGGCAGGAGCGTGCCCTTGTCCTCGGCATCGCGCACGATCCACAGCGCCGCACGGTCCTTTACCGAGGCGCCGGGATTGGCGAATTCGCACTTGCCCCACACTTCGCAACCCGCCGCCTCGCTCGGCCCCTTGAGCAGGACAAGCGGCGTGTTGCCGATGAGATCAAGCGAACTGGGCGTTGCGGCGGGTGCGGTCATGACACGTGACGTAAGCTGGCGCGGCCCGCGGATCAACCCGGCCGATCAGTCTTCCTGGGCGATGGTAACGCGCAGGCCTTCGAGATCGTCGGTCACCGGCACCTGGCACGACAGGCGCGAATATTCGTTGCGGTGGTCCGAACTGTCGAGCAGGTCGTTTTCGTCCTCGCTCAGCGCGGGGAGCTTGTCGACATAGGCGGGATCGACGTGCACGTGGCAGGTGGCGCAGCTACAGCAGCCGCCGCACAGCGCCAGAAGTTCGTCAAAGCCATTGTCGCGAATGGCTTCCATCAGCGTGCGGCCCGTGGGCGCATCGATGGCGCGTTCGGCCCCCGACTGGTCGACAACAACGATCTGCGGCATATCCCTTTAACCCTTCTCAACCACACGGTATTGCTTCGGGACCGGCTGCTAATCTCTGGCATCGGCTTTGGCAAGGCAAACTCCATGGGACTGGCGGAACATATCCTGCGCGACGGGCTGGACGCCATCGCGGCGCGCGAACCGGGTATCGCGCGGGCGCTGGCGGTGGTCGGCTATCCCGAACCGCGCATCCGCCCCGCCGGCTATGGCACGCTGCTGCGCACCATCGTCGGCCAGCAGGTCAGCGTCGCGGCGGCGGCATCGGTGTGGCGGCGGCTGGAAGCGTTGCTGGGCGAAGACCTGCCGCCGCAAGACCTGCTCGCCGCCGATTTCGAAGCGTTGCGCGCCTGCGGCCTGTCGCGCCAGAAGCAGGGCTATGCGCGCTCGTTGTGCGAATTGGTCGTGCGCGGCGAACTCGACCTCGCCGCCTTGCCCGCCGATGACGAGGACGCGATCACGCAGTTGACCCGGATCAAGGGCATCGGCCGCTGGTCGGCGGAAATCTACCTGCTGTTCGCCGAAGGCCGCCCCGATGTGTGGCCGGCGGGCGATCTGGCCGTCCAGGCCGGGCTGCACAAGCTGCTGGGCCTGCCCGAGCGCCCCGCCGAAAAGCAGACACGCCTGCTGGCCGAACCCTGGCGTCCGCATCGCGGCGCGGCGGCGATCTTCACCTGGCACTGCTACAACAATCCGGCGCTTTAGGCGCCTGGCGCTTTGGGCCATTGCCGACAAGCCCCCACTTTTACCCGCCATTAACCGTAACCGCCTAAGGCTTGCCGCATCTTTTTCCACGCGAACGGCAGGCCGAAACCCCATGAACATGTACACCGCGATGGAACCGGGCAGCGGCTGGCCGGGCCTGACCAGCCTCGATTCCGGCAGGTCGGTCGACGCGGTGTTCATCAGCGGCGGCGGCTCGGGGATCGGGCGCGCGGTGGCGCGCCTGTTCGCCCAGCGCGGCTGGTTCGTCGGGCTTGGCGACATCTGCCCGGCCGGCATGGCGGAAACGCGCGATCTGCTGCCCGCCGGTTCGTGTTCGGTGCACATCCTTGACGTGCGCGATCCGGCACAATGGGCGCAGGCGCTGGCGGAATTCTCGCTGGCGGCCGGCGGGCGCATCGCGCTGGTCTTCAACAACGCCGGCATCGCCTTTGGCGGGCCGCTGATGGAACTGTCCGAAGCCGAGATCGACATGCTGATCGCGGTCAACTTCCGGGGCGCGGTCAATGGCGCGCGCGCCGCCTATCCGCATCTTCGGGCGGCGGGACCGGGCAGTTGCCTGCTCAACAGCGCCAGCGCCGCATCGATCTATGGCGCGGGCGGGATTTCGATCTATTCGGCCACCAAGTTCGCGGTGCGTGCGCTGACCGAGGCGCTGGACGCCGAATGGCTGGCCGATGGCATCCGCGTCTGCTCGATCATGCCCGGCTTTACCGACACGCCCATGCTCGACGGCCCGGCCAACGCCGCCAGCACCCGCCAGAAGCGCGATGCGATCGCCGGATCGGGCCGCGTGCTGCTGCCCGTGGAGGACGTGGCCCAAGCCGCGTGGGACGCGGTGCACGGCACGCGCATGCACACCATCGTCGGCAAGGCGGTGAAGAAGATGGACCTCGCCGCCCGCTTCGCGCCCGGTTACATGCGCAAGAAGGCACGCGGGCTGCTGGCGGCCCGGGGCTGAGCGCCAGCACTCCACCTCAAAACAGCGGCCACATCCAGAGGGCGAAAGCCGCCCCCGCCTGCGTCCCCGCGATAACCCACAGGATCGTCGAAAACGGCTGCTTGCGGGTCTTGTGGCGGAACAGCGCCCGCGCCGCGAACGCGCCCGGCGTGCCGCCCAGCACGGCCAGCCCCAGCAGATCCGCCTCCGGCGTGCGCCGCACACCCAGGCGCGCCTTGCGCTTGTCGTGCCAGAAGCGGAACATCGTCCACAGGTTGATCACCACAAGCCAGATGGCCGCGATTCGGTAAGCGTCGGTCATGCCCGGAAATCAGCCTTCGGCGGAACCCGCCATGCCATCGATCGCGCGCGCCAGCGATACGTCGCGCTGGCTGAGGCCGCCGGCGTCGTGCGTGGTCAGCGTGATCTCCACGCGGTTGTAGACGTTGAACCATTCGGGATGGTGATCGGCCTTTTCGGCCACGATGGCGACGCGGGCCATGAAGCCGAAAGCCTCGGCGAAATCGGCAAAGCGCAGCGTGCGCACGATCGCCAGTCCATCGGCCCGCAGCGTCCATGCCGACAGTTCGGTCAGCGCCGCATCACGTTCGGCATCGCTCAGGCGGGGAATGGTCATCGCGCTCTCCTTGGCAGTCGCGCGGCTTTCCCCTATCGCGGCAGACGATGCAAGCGTGCCATCTCGCCGCCGATGATCTGGCCTGCCGGCGTGGCGACCGCCTGCTGTTCCGCGGCCTGTCGCTGCGCCTGTCGCCGGGCCAGGCGCTGCACGTGGCCGGGGCCAACGGCATCGGCAAGTCCAGCCTGATCCGCATCCTGGCCGGGCTGGCGCGGCCCTATTCCGGCACGGTGGACCGCAGCGGCGCGGCGGGGCTGGTCGATGATCGCCCGGCGCTTGATCCGCATCTGCCGCTGGGCCGCGCACTGGGCTTCTGGCAGCGCATCGATGGCCCGGCCGACAACGCCGCCGCGCGGCTGGGTCTGAACCACCTGCTCGACGTGCCGGTGCGCTATTTGTCGACCGGCCAGAAAAAGCGCGCCGCGCTGGCCCGGCTGATCGGGCAATCCGCGCCGGTCTGGCTGCTCGACGAGCCGCTGAACGGGCTGGATAGCGATGCCGCGCGGCTGACCGAGCAATTGGCCGCCGAACATTGCGCCGGCGGCGGCATCTGCGTCATCGCCTCGCACCAGGCTTTCACGTTGCCCGGCATGGACCGGCTGGCGCTGAGCGCGTTCGCGCCATGAGGTGTACGCGATGATGGGCAAGCTGGCCGCGCTGCTGCGGCGCGATCTGGGGCTGCTGTTGCTGGGCGGACGGCGCGGCGGCACGGTGTTGCCGCTGCTGTTCTTCCTGTCGGTCGCCATGCTGTTTCCCTTCGCCATTGGGCCTGACGCGGCGCTGCTGGCGCGCACCGGCGGCGGGGTGATCTGGGTGGCGGCGCTGCTCGCCGCGATCCTGCCGCTCGACCGGCTGATCGAACCCGACATGGAACTGGGCTTCTTCGACCAGTGGGCGCTGCGCGGCGTGGCCGAGGAATGGACCGTGGCCGTGCGCATGGTGGCCCACTGGCTGAGCTTCGGCCCGCCGCTGATGCTGGCCACGCTGCCGGCGGCGGCACTGCTGGGGCTGGACGGCACGGCGCTGCGGCTGGTGGAACTGGGCCTGCTGGCGGGTACGCCGGGGTTGGCGGCGCTGGGCGTGACGGTGGCGGCGCTCACCGCGGGCCTGCGCGGCGGCGCGGCGCTGGCCGGATTGCTGGTGATCCCGCTGGCGGTGCCGCTGCTGATCTTCGGCGCGGGCAGCCTTGCCACCGGCGGCGAAGGCGGACTGGCGCTGACCGGCGCGGTCAGCCTGGTGCTGCTGGCGATCGCGCCGTGCGCGGCGGGCGCCGCGATCCGGGCGGAGCGCGGTTAGGGCGCGTCCGCCCCCGCCCCCTCGTTCAGTATGGCGGCTTGTGCAGGCCCTTGGGGCTGAGCGTGAAGATCTCGCAGCCATCCTCGGTAATGCCGATCGAATGTTCGAACTGCGCGGACAGCGAACGATCGCGCGTCACCGCCGTCCAGCCGTCGTCCAGCAGCTTCACCGGCGACTTGCCGAGATTGATCATCGGTTCGATGGTGAAGAACATGCCGGGCTTGAGTTCCGGGCCGGTGCCGGCGCGCGCGGCGTGGATCACTTCGGGCGCATCGTGGAACAGGCGGCCCAGGCCGTGGCCGCAGAATTCGCGCACCACGCCATAGCGATGCCCCTCGGCATGGCGCTGGATCGCCGCGCCGATATCGCCCAGCCGCGCGCCGGGGCGGACCTGTTCGATGCCCAGCATCAGGCATTCGTATGTCACCTCGACCAGCCGGCGCGCCTTCAGCGGCACATCGCCGACCAGGTACATCCGGCTCGAATCGCCGTGCCAGCCATCGAGCAGCGGCGTCACGTCGATGTTGACGATATCGCCGTCCTTCAGCACCTTGTCGCCCGGAATGCCATGGCAGACCACGTGATTGATCGAGACGCAGCAGCTATGCGCATAGCCGCGATAGCCCAGCGTGGCCGGCACCGCGCCGCCATCCAGCGTCATCTGGCGCACCAGATCGTCGATCGCGCCCGTGGTGACGCCCGGCTGCACCATCGGCGCCAGCGCATCGAGGATTTCGGCGGCAAGGCGCCCGGCGCGGCGCATCCCTTCGAACGCGGAAGGCCCGTGCAGCTTGATCGTGCCGTCGCGCAGCAGCGTCTCGTCATCGGTTACGGTCTGATACTGTGTCATTCCGCCCATGTAGCGACAATCGTTCGCAATTGCGAGAGACAGCGCACCATTCAGCGCGCGGGCGCGAAGCTGGCGCGATATTCGGGCTTCACCGCCGCCAGGACCGCCGCCGTCACCGGCAGCGTCACTTCATAGCCGCCCTCGACATAAGGCCCCGCTTCATATGGCCCGATCAGTACTCCGATCCGGTCAAACGCCTTGCCCCCGGCCGAACCGAGGATGACCGTGCTTTCCACCGGATCGATGCAGTCGCTGAACGGCTCGTCGCTGCCGCGCTTCACGGGCGCGCCGCGCTTCTTCGCCCGTTCGCGATCGAGCAGGCGGCAGAAATCCTGCCGGATCGCCCCCGAAAGCGCCGCCTTGGACGTGAACAGGTCAAGCGCGGCGCGGCGCTTGTCCGCCTTGCGATCCCACAGCAGCGCGTCATAGCCATGGTTGGGGTGCGCCCCGCCTTCATAGCTGGAAACCTCCGCCGAAAGGCTAAGCCAGTCGGGCAGGCTGGCCACCACGCTCCACGCGGTCCAACTGCCCAGCGGATTGAACGGAAAGCCTTCCTTCTTCGCTTCGGCGCGCATGTCCTTCGCGTTGGCGGCAAGCCCGCCGCGCTCGTCCTCCAGCGCCTTGTCCAGCGCGGCTTTCAACGCCGGGATCGCGGCAGCGGCGGCAGGATAGGAAAATTCGAATTCATAGAGCGCGTTCGATTCCTCGACCGAGCGCGCAAGGGCGGCGGGCGCGGCGGCGCTGGCGACGGCGGAAGGCGCCGCCGAAACGACCGGCACCGCGCTGCCGCTCGGCACCGGAGCGGCATTTTCCGAAGCCTTGCCCGAACAGCCGCACAGCGCCATCGCCAGGGCAAGGAAGGGCATCGTGGGGCGCATGGTGAATTTTCCTCTCGCTCTTGCCGTTTCCATCCGGCAGAGCATCTGTCCACCATGACCGACAAGCACGCATTGATCCAGCCCGATCGCGGCCAGAAGGCCACGCCCATCCATCTGGTCGACAAGGCCGGGTTGACCGGCTTCGTCAAGGCGCTGCCGCCCGCGCAGCGCGCCGCGCTGGCCGCGCAGAAGTTCGAGGCCGATGGATACCAGTATGCGATCCTGCCCGATGGCGCGGACAGCGAAGGCTGGTCGGTCGTCTCCGGCGTTGCCAACACCGCCAGCCTTTCAAGCTGGTGCCTGGCCAAGCTGGCCGAAGTGCTGCCCGCCGGCACCTATCGCCGCGCCGATGGCGATACCGGTCCGGCGCTTCATGGCTGGGTGACGGGACAGTACCGGTTTGACCGCTACCGCAGCGAGCCGGGCAAGGAAGGCCCGCGCGTGCTGCTGACCCGCGATGCCAGGGCGATCCCCGCCGCGCTGGCCGAAGCGGCCGCCACCGCCCTGGTGCGCGACATGGTCAACACCCCCGCCGAAGATATGGGCCCGGCCGAGATCGAAGCCCGCGCCGAAGCGGTGGCCAAGGCGGCCAAGGCGGAATTTCGCGTGACGCGCGGCGATGTGCTGGAACGCGAATACCCGATGATCCACGCCGTCGGCCGCGCCGCCGACCGGACGCGCGCGCCGCGCCTGATCGAACTGGAATGGGGCGATCCGCAGCACCCGCGCATCGCCATCGTCGGCAAGGGCGTCTGCTTCGACAGCGGGGGCCTCGATCTCAAGCCTTCGTCGGCGATGCTGCTGATGAAGAAGGACATGGGCGGCGCGGCACATGCGCTGGCGCTGGCGCAACTGGTCATGGGCAGCGGCTTGCCGGTGCGGCTGCACCTGCTGATCCCGGCGGTGGAAAACGCGGTTTCGGGCAATGCCTTTCGCCCCGGCGACGTGCTGCGATCGCGCGCAGGCATATCGGTGGAAATCGGCAACACCGACGCCGAAGGCCGCCTGATCCTGGGCGATGCGCTGGCGCGCGCCGGCGAGGACAAGCCCGGCCTGATCCTCGACTTCGCCACGCTGACCGGCGCGGCGCGATCGGCCTTGGGGCCAGACCTGCCGGCGCTGTTCACCCGGCGCGACGAAACCGCGCAAGACCTTTTGAACGCCGGCACCGCGCACGACGATCCCGCCTGGCGCCTGCCGCTGTGGAACGGCTATCGCGAATACCTGAAGTCCGACATCGCCGATCTCAACAATTCCGCGCCCAATCCCTTTGCCGGGGCCAGCGTGGCGGCGCTGTTCCTCGATCGCTTCGTGCCCGAAGGCGTGGACTGGGCGCATTACGATACCTTCGCCTGGCGTCCCGTCGCCAAGCCCGGCCGGCCCAAGGGCGGCGATGCGCTGGGACTGCGGGGGGCCTGGCACATGCTGCGCGCGCGCTATGGCAAGGATGCGTGAACCTTGCCTATCGGGCGCGGGCGCTCTAAGCGCGCCGCTCTTTGCCTTCGGGGGAATCCACGAATTGCCAGCGACTGACGCCTATACGCGCCTCTCGGCCAGCCACGGCACGCTTGCCCTTACCGGCCCCGGCGTGAAGGCCGAAGCCGGCCACCTGCCGGTGCGCGGCGATCTTGCGCATATCCGCCTGGCCGGATTGTACTTCGTGCCGCACTATGCGGTGCCGATGCCGCACGTGGTGAAGGCCGGCGGCGCAACGCTGCGCAAGGCCGGCAAGTCCGATGCCGAAGCGCTGGAAACGCTGGCGGCAGGCGCCGTGTTCGATGTGCTCGACATGTCGGGCGGCTGGGCCTGGGGCCAGTTCGGCGAAGACGGGCCGGTGGGCTATATCACGCTGGCCGAACTGGAAGCCTGCGCCCAATGACCGCCAGCGTATTCATCGACGGCGCCGTCGGCACCACCGGCCTCGAGATCGCGGAGCGGCTGGCGGGGCGCGGCGAATTCAGCCTCATCACCCTGCCCGAGGATCGCCGCAAGGACGACGCGGCGCGCGCGCAGGCGCTGAACGCGGCCGACTTCGTGATCCTGTGCCTGCCCGATGATGCCGCGCGCGATGCGGTGGCGATGATCGACAATCCGCACACGCGCGTGATCGACGCATCGTCCGCGCACCGCGTGGCGGCTGGCTGGACATATGGCTTTCCCGAAGTGGTCGGGCGCGATGCGGTGGCGGCGGCCAGCCGGGTCAGCAATCCGGGATGCTATCCCACCGGCTTCATCGGCCTCGTCGCGCCGCTGGTGCGCGCCGGGCTGCTGCCGGCGGACTGGCCCTATACCTGCCATGCCGTCTCGGGCTATTCGGGCGGCGGCAAGGCGCTGATCGGCCGGTTCGAGGATGACGCCGACATCGCCTTTCGCGATTATGGGCTGGCGCTGAACCACAAGCACGTGCCCGAAATGCAGACGCTGCCTGGCTTGTCCATCGCCCCGGTGTTCTCGCCGGCGGTGATCCCCGCGCATCGCGGCATGGTGGTGGAAGTGCCGCTGCCGCTGTCGGTCATGCCGATGGCGGGATCGCCCGACGTGCTGCGGCTGTGCCTGGTCGATGCCTATGCCGGCAGCCCGATCGTGACCGTGCATGACGACACGCCCGATGAACTGCTGCTGCGCCGCTCCGCCCGGCCCAACGACCGGCTGGACCTTTACGTCTTCGGCGCGAAGGACGGCAGCCAGGCGCGGCTGGTGGCGGTGCTCGACAATCTCGGCAAGGGCGCCAGCGGCGCGGCGGTGCAGAACCTCAACCTCATGGCCGGCCTGCCCGAAACGGCGGGCCTCCAGCTCTGATCATGGCGCGCACCCGGTTCGATGCAGGCATCGCACAAATTTTGTGCAGTTCTGCCCGAATTTTAACCACGCATTGCCGCATTGCGACATCTTCCGGCAGGGGGCTGTGCCACAACGGCAAAGCCGGCGGCGATGAATCGTGCGATTCCAGCCTTCCCCCGAACGGACGCATGGCTTACGGCTTGGCGACAGCCTCTGGCACGATTCTTGATAGAAGGTAAAAGGGGCATTTGGACACCGGGGCCGCCTCGGCGGTGCTGCCGGAACAATGCGCAGGGGTTTCAGCGACAGTGAAAAAGATCGAAGCGATCATCAAGCCGTTCAAGCTCGACGAAGTGAAGGAAGCGCTGCACGAAGTGGGCGTTTCCGGCATCACGGTCACCGAAGCCAAGGGCTTCGGGCGCCAGAAGGGCCACACCGAACTTTATCGCGGCGCCGAATATGTCGTCGACTTCCTCCCCAAGGTGAAGCTCGAAGTCGTCGTCCCGGATACCCTGGTCGATCGCGTGGTGGAAGCAATCGCCGCCGCCGCGCAGACCGGCCGGATCGGGGACGGCAAGATCTTCGTCATCCCCATCGAAAGCGCCGTGCGCATCCGCACCGGGGAACGCAACGAAGACGCGATCTGATCCATCCAGTCAATCCATGCAGACTACGGCCTAACCTTACTATCCCAGCAAAGGGCACAGACTTATGGCGAATAAACCGGCTGACATTCTGAAGCGCATCAAGGACGAAGAGATCGAATGGGTCGACGTCCGCTTCACCGATCCGAAGGGCATCTGGCATCACCTGACGATGTGCGCCGGCGCGATCGGCGAGAATGAGCTGATCGACGGCCTGATGTTCGACGGTTCGTCGATCGAAGGCTGGAAGGCCATCAACGAATCCGACATGATCCTGAAGCCCGATCTTGACGCGGTCTATGTCGATCCGTTCTCGGCCACGCCGATGATGATCCTGGTCTGCGACATCGTCGAAGCGTCGGACGGCACGCTTTATTCGCGTGACCCGCGCTCGACCGCCAAGCGCGCCGAAGCCTATCTCAAGCAGACCGGCCTGGGCGACCAGATCTTCATCGGTCCCGAGCCTGAATTCTTCATGTTCGACGACGTGCAGTTCGATAACACCTACAATTCGAGCTACTACAAGATCGACGACGTCGAACTGCCGACCAACACCGGCACCAAGTACGAAGGCGGCAACCTCGGCCACCGTCCGCGCGCCAAGGGCGGCTACTTCCCGGTCGGCCCGGTCGATGTCACCACCGACATTCGCGCCGAAATGGTCTCGACGCTGCTCGAAATGGGCCTGCCCATGGACAAGCACCACCACGAAGTCGCCGGCGGCCAGCACGAACTGGGCCTGACCTTCGGCGAACTGGTGGAAACCTGCGATCGCATCCAGATCTACACGTACGTCGTGAAGATGGTGGCCCAGGCCTATGGCAAGACGGCAACCTTCATGCCCAAGCCGATCAAGGCCGATAACGGTTCGGGCATGCACACGCACATGTCGATCTGGAACAAGGGCAAGAACACCTTCGCGGGCAATGGCTATGCCGGCCTGTCGGACACCTGCCTCTATTACATCGGCGGCGTGATCAAGCACGCCAAGGCGCTGAACGCCTTCACCAACCCGACCACCAACAGCTATAAGCGCCTGGTGCCGGGCTATGAAGCCCCCGTGCTGCTCGCCTATTCGGCGCGCAACCGCTCGGCTTCGTGCCGCATTCCTTACGGTGCGGGCGAAAAGGGCAAGCGCGTGGAATTCCGCTTCCCCGATCCGCTGGCGAACTCCTACCTCGCCACGTCCGCGCTGCTGATGGCCGGCATCGACGGCATCCAGAACAAGATCCATCCCGGCGAGGCGATGGACAAGAACCTCTATGATCTGCCGCCCGCCGAACTGGCCACCGTGCCGACCGTGTGCGGTTCGCTGCGCGAAGCGCTGGAAAGCCTGATCGCCGATCATGACTTCCTGCTTCAGGGCGGCGTGTTCACCAAGGACCAGATCGATGCCTATATCGAACTGAAGTGGCCGGAAGTGGCGCGCTGGGAAATGTCCCCGTCGCCGGTCGAGTTCGACATGTACTACAGCGGCTGATCCCACCGCCAGAGTTCACCGAGGAGGGCGCGCGAGGCAACTTGCGCGCCCTTTTCGGTTTGGACGACGGGACACGATCGGGACGGGCAAGCGGGGTTTGCAATGGCGCCCTCCCCCTTGCCCGGCGCGAACAAGATGGTACGAAGCCGCACGCCCGGGGCAGCGCAACCTCCCGGTCAAGCGCAGCGCGCGCCCAAGTGTTGCTTCTTGCGCCGGCCCAGCCGGCCCGTGGAGCGCGCCTGTGATGACCCCGATTGCCCGCTGTCTGTTGTGCCCCGTGCTTGCCGCCGCGGTGTTTGCCGGCCCCCTGCCCGCGCCCGCGCTGGCCAAGGCGCCAACGCTGCAAGCCGCGATCGGCAACCCCGATGATGTCAAGCTGTCGGGCAGCCTGCGTCTCCGCTACGAAACGCTGGACGGCCAGCCGCGTACGGGTTTCAACCCCAACGACGAGCAGCTTGCCATCCGCACCACGCTGCTGGCCGAATACCGCGCCGCGCCGGCGCTGCGCATCGGCGCGGAGATCTATGACAGCCGCGTCGCGCTGGAGAAAACCGGCGGCGCCTTCGGGGCCAACGAAATCAACGCGCTGGAACTGGTGCAGGCCTATCTGGCGGCCGATATCGCCCGGCCCTTCGGCACCGGCAGCAAGGCCACGCTCCAGCTTGGCCGGATGATGCTCAACCTCCGTTCGCGGCGGCTGGTGGCGGCGGATGACTATCGCAACACCACCAACGGCTATACCGGGCTGCGCGCCGACCTGACGCTGCGCGACGGCACCACTGCCACGCTGTTCTACACCCTGCCGCAGCTTCGCCTGCCCGACGATCTGCCATCGGTGCGGCGCGAACAGGTGCGCCGGGATCGCGAGAGCTTCGATCTCAGGCTGTGGGGCGGGCTGATCGCCCGGCCGGCAACGCTGGCCGGCGCCACGGCGGAACTGGGCTATGTGCGCCTGCAGGAGCGCGACTGGGCGGGCCACCCCACGCGCAACCGCAACCTGCACACGGTCAGCGCCCGGCTGATCCGCGAACCCCGGCCCGGCCGACTCGATTTCGAGGGCGAAGGCATGTTCCAGTTCGGCAGTGTCCGCGCCTCCACCGCGCCGGCGGCGCCGCGCCTGCCGGTCGCCGCGTGGTTCGTCCATGCCGATGCCGGCTACACCTTTCCCGGCCCGGCCAGGCTGCGCCTTTCGGTGGAATACGATCGCGCCAGCGGCGATGGCCCGGGGCGCGGCTTCGGCCGCTTTGACACGCTGTTCGGCATGCGCCGCGCCGATCTCGCCCCGTCCGGCATCTACAACGCGATCGGGCGCGCCAATATCGAAACACCGGGCCTGCGCGTCGAAGCCGCGCCCTCGCGCCGCTGGGATGCGATGGCGACGTATCACGCGCTATGGCTGGCCAGCCGTAGCGATGCATTCTCCACCACCGGCGTGCGCGACGCCAGCGGCACGTCCGGCCGCTTCGCCGGGCACCAGATCGACGCGCGCTTGCGCTACTGGGTGGTGCCGCAGGCGCTGCGGGCGGAAATCAACGCGGTGTGGCTGGCCAAGCGCGGCTTCCTGCACGATGCGCCCAACGCCCCGGCAACGGGCGACACGCACTATCTGGCAACGGGGCTTACCGCGAGCTTTTAGCCGCAGAACCTGTCAGCCGGCGATGTGGAACTGTTCCGATGCGCCGCCAAGGCCATCCTTGCGGCCACCGCCGGGCGTGCCATCTTCGCCCCGGCCTTGCGCGGCTTCAAGGATGTAGCGATCCTGCTCCGCCGCCGGCATGCGTTCCCAGCCATTGCGGCCAAGCTGATCGAGCGGGCGATAGCGCACCTTGTACTGCATCCGCGTGGAGCCATCGACCCAGTAGCCCAGATAGACGAACGGCAGGCCCATCTCGCCCGCGCGGCGGATGTGATCGAGGATGATATAGTTGCCCAGCCCCGAGCGCGTGGTGTGATCGGGATCGTAGAAGCTGTAGATCATCGACAGGCCATCGCCCTGCCGGTCGGTCAGGCAGGCGCCGACCAGCCGGCCGGGCGTGACGCCATCGGCCGATGGTTCGCGATACTCGATCACATAAGTCGTGACCGGGGTATGTTCGATCATGTCGGCGAAATCGATTTCGTCCATCGTCGCCATGCCGCCGCCGGGATGGCGCACGCCCAGATAGCGCTGGAGCAGTTCGAACTGTTCGGTGGTGGACCACGGCCGGCACAGCGTGGCGACCAGATCGCTGTTGCGCTTCAGGTTGCGCTTCTGCGTGGACGAGGCGGCGAATTCATCCACCACCACGCGCACCGAAACGCAGGCGGTGCAATCGAGGCAGGACGGGCGATAGGCGACCGTCTGGCTGCGCCGAAATCCGATCCGGCCCAGCGCATCGTTCAGCGCATCGGCATGCGGCCCTTTCAGTTCCGTGAAAACCTTGCGTTCGCTGCGCCCCGGAAGATAGGGGCACGCCGCCGGGCTGGTCACGAAAAAGCGGGGAAATCGAACAGGCGCCGTCACGTCAGCCAAGCTTCCTTTGCCGCCCCGCGCCGAACGCAGCGGGTTTGGGGACTATGCCTGCGCGGCTGGAGAGTTGAAAGTGTTTTAACCATGAAACGCCCGGCGCAAGGGCGATTTTGCACAGATGTCCTGTGGCGGGGCGGGCCCCCGCGCAAACCTTAACGCGGCGCGGCCGGCCCGGCGGGCGTCAGCTCAGTTCCATCTGGCTGACTTCGAAGCCCTCGACACGCAGCGCGTCGATCAGGGCGTTGAGCTGCTTGTCATCGCGCGCCTCGCATTCGATCTCGGTGGCGATGCCCTTGGCCGGCAGGTCGGTGAAGATGCGCTGGTGGACGATCTCGACGATGTTGACGTTGTGATCGTAAAACACCTTGGACACGCGCAGCAGCGAGCCGGGACGATCCTGCAAGGTCAGCCGCAGCCGCGCCAGCCGGCCCGATCGCACCAGATCGCGCAGCAGCACGTTGGTCAGCAGACGCGTGTCGATATTGCCGCCCGACAGCACGATGCCGACCTTGCGGCCGGCGAAATGCTCTGGATAGGCCAGCACCGCCGCCAGCCCCGCCGCGCCCGCGCCTTCGACCACGGTCTTTTCGATCTGCAGCAGCAGCGCCAGCGCGCGTTCCAACTGGTTTTCGCTGACCAGCACGAAATCGTCGAGATAGTCGGCCAGCACGGCAGAGGTGAACTTGCCCGGCTCGAACACCGCGATGCCTTCGGCCAGGGTATCGCCGCCCACCGGGCAGTTGGCCGATTTCAGCAGGTTGTACATCGACGGATAAAGTTCCGCCTCCACCCCGATCAGCTTGATATCGGGCGAGATATCGCGCGCGATCACGCTCATCCCCGAAGCCAGGCCGCCGCCGCCCACCGGGATCGCCAGCACCTCAAGATCGGGAACGTCGGCCAGCATTTCGAGCGCCACGGTGCCTTGCCCGGCGGCGACATGCGGATCGTCGAAGGGGTGGACGAACGTCAGCCCCAGTTCCCGTTGCAGCGTGCGGGCATGGGCCGATGCCTCGTCGAAACTTTCGCCTTCGAGCACGACGATGCCGCCGACGCTTTCGGTCTGCATGATCTTCACCACCGGCGTGGTGCGCGGCATGACGATCGTGACCGGGATGCCCAGCCGCCTGCCGTGATACGACAGGCCCTGCGAATGGTTGCCGGCCGAAGCCGCGATCACGCCGCAACGGCGCTGTTCGTCGGTCAGTTGCAGCATGGCGTTAAGCGCGCCGCGTTCCTTGTAGGCAGCGGTGAACTGGTGGTTTTCGAACTTGAGATAGATTTCCGCGCCGCTGATCTGGCTCAGCGTCTGGCTTTTGAACGTGGGCGTGCGCACCACCGCGCCCGCAATTCGCTCCGCCGCCGTGCGAACATCGGCGGCGGTCAGCAGGGCGCTATGGCCTGCGGCGGACTGGGGAACTGGTTTGTGCATGCGCGCGCCCTAAAGGAAACGCGCGTCCTTGAAAACCGCAATCCGACGCTGGCGGCCCGCGCGGCTGGCCTGCGTGACCGGCCTACGCAACCGGCTCCTCTCCGATCGCGGCCTGGCCCCGCTGCGTCCAGCCCCTGCGATCGGCAAGCACGAAGCCGATCGTGACCAGCAGCACCATCGCCGTGTCCACCACCCAGTCGCGAATGTCGCAATCGCGGTGCAGCGCGGGAATGCTCTGCACCAGTTCGATCATCGCGCCGAAGAACGAAAGCCGCTCTGCAATCCGCCAGCGCGATACGGTGCGAAAGCCCAGTTGGGCGAACAGCGTCAGCACGGCAAAGGCCAGCGCATGCCCGAACTTGTCGCCGAAGCGGTCGATCGGCAGCCACGGCGACTGCGGCAGCGATGCCATCAGGATCGCGAACGCGAACGCCGACCAGAACAGAAACCGCGCCGCTTGCAGCACTTGGACCTCATCGGAAAAAGGGGGTGGGAATGATCATCTAAACGAATGATGCCGATTGGCAAAGGCTGGCGCGCGCCGCCAAAGCGGCTAAAGTCCCCTTCATGAGCGATGCCAGAAAAGTCTCCTTCCTGGGCCTGGGCGTGATGGGCGGCGCCATCGCCCGCCACATCGGCCAGGCCGGCCATGCGCTGACCATCTACAATCGCTCGCCCAATCGGGTTTCGGCCTGGCAGACGGCAAACCCCGGGCTGGCCGCGCATGTGGCGAAAAGCCCGGCCGAAGCGGCGCGCGATGCCGACGTGGTGATTACCTGCGTGGGCAACGACGATGATCTGGCCGACGTGGTCCTGGGGCCGCAGGGCGTGTTTTCCACGCTGCGCAAGGGCGGCGTCTTTGTCGATCACACCACGGTTTCGGCGCGAATCGCCCGCCAGATCGCGGTGGAAGCGCGCGACAAGGAAGTGCACTGCGTCGACGCGCCGATGACCGGATCGCAGATCGGCGCGGAAAAGGGCACGCTTACCCTGATGTGCGGCGGCCGGACCGATGCGATCGAAGCGGCGCGGCCGGTGATGGAAGCCTATTCGGCGCGCATCGTCCATGTCGGCAAGGCGGGCGCCGGGCAGACCGCCAAGATGGCCAACCAGATCTGCATCGCCGGCATCGTTGCCGCGCTGGCCGAAGCGGTGCGCTTTGCCCAGGCCTCACACCTCGACATGGGCAAGGTCTACGATGCGATTTCGGGCGGGGCCGCGCAAAGCTGGCAGATGGACAACCGCTGGCAATCGATGGCCGAAGACCGCTTCGACTTCGGCTTTGCGATCGACTGGATGCGCAAAGACCTGGGCCTGGCCATGGACGAAGGGCGCGGTATCGGCGTGTCGCTGCCCGTCACCGCGCTGGTCGACCAGTTCTATGCCGATCTCCAGGCCATGGGCGGCGGCCGGCAGGATACCAGCGCCCTGATCCGCAGATTGCCCAGGAAGCACGCGAAGTGATGGCTGCGCACCGGCCCAGGCTCCCCCGCCGGGGGAGCGTGATGGCACTCGCCCTGCTCCTGGCGATGGTCCCGGTGGCTGCATCCGCCGATGTGCTGGTCGACAATGTCGATGGCCTGACACTGGACGCGCAAGGCAGGGTGGAACGGTTCACCGGCCTGCTGGTGGGCGATGACGGCCGCATCGAACAAGTGCTCCACAGGGGAGAGAAACGGCCGGGCAAGGTCGATTACCTCGTCGATGGCAAGGGGCGCGTGCTGATCCCCGGCCTGATCGATTCGCATGTGCGGCTGATGGACCTGGGCTTTTCGCTGTTCACCCGCGCGCCCGTCGATCCGGCCAGGGCCGATGCCGCCCGCCCCGGCCAGCCGCGCCCGGAAGACCGCGATCAGGCGCTGGCCGAAGCGCAGCAGGCGCTGCTGGCCCGCGGCGTGACCACGGTGGCCGACATGGGCACCACGATCGAGGATTGGCAGTCCTATCGCCGCGCCGGCGATCTGGGCACGCTGCGGCTGCGCATCGTGGCCTATGCCGCCGGCGTCGATGCCATGGTGCTGATCGGCGGGCCGGGGCCGACGCCCTGGCTCTATGCCGACCGGCTGCGGCTGTCTGGCCTGTACCTGGCGCTCGATGGCGCGCTGGCCAGCCGCGCCGCCGCGCTGAAAGCCCCTTATGCCGATGCGCCAACGCTGCGCCCGGCCCTGCGGCTGAACGAAACGCAGCTCAAGAACCTGATGAGCCGCGCCGCGATGGACGGCTTCCAGGTGGCTGTCGACGCGCATGGTGACAAGGCCGTCGCCGGCGTGCTCGATGCGATCGGCGAACTGGCGGAGACGTACAAGGGCGAGCGGCGCTGGCGGATCGAAGGGGCTGAGGCCATCGATCCCGCCGATCTTGCGCGCATCGCGGCCAGCGGCGCGATCTTTGCGCTGCAACCGCAGGCGCTGTCTGCAGCCGAAGCCGAAGCGCGGCTTGGGCCGGCGCGGCTGGCCGGCGTGCAGGCGTGGAAATCGCTGGCCGACGCGGGCGGGAAAGGCCTGGCGTTCGGCTCGGGCGCGCCGGACCGCGCCGCCGATCCGCTGGCCGGCATGGCCACCGCGATCACCCGGCAGGATGCGGCGGGCCAGCCCTTCGGCGGCTGGCAGGCGCAGGAACGGCTGACGCGCGAAGCGGCGCTGGCCGCCTATACCACCGAAGCGGCGCGCGCCGCCTTCGCCGAAGGCCGCATCGGCCGCCTCGCCAAAGGGCAGCGCGCCGATTTCCTGCTGGTCGACGCCGATCCGCTGCTGGCCTCGCCAACCGACTTGCGCGGCATCAGGGTGTTGCAGACCTGGGTGGGCGGCACGCTGGCGTGGCAGGTCGGGAACGCGGCGGCCAAACCGGCCGAGGAACAGGCGGGGCGGTAGACCTGCTAAGGCAGTTCGGCCAGGTCGGTCGATGCCGCGGCTTCGTTTGCCTTGTCCTTGGCATCGCGCCTTTCGCCCAGCCACATCACCAGCAGCGATCCTTCGAACAGGATCAGCATCGGGATCGCCAGCATGAGCTGCGACACCACGTCGGGCGGGGTGATCACCGCCGCCACCGCGACGATGGCGACGATCACATAGCGCCGCGCGCCCGAAAGCTGCGCGCGGGTGACGATGCCGGCGCGGTTGAGCAGCAGTAGCAGCACCGGCAGCAGGAACGAAATGCCGAACGCCAGGATGAACTGCATGACCAGCGCCAGGTAATCGCCGGTGCCCGGCAGCGCTTCCAGCTTCAGCCCGCCGCGCGTGCCCTCGAAGCCCAGGAACCAGCGGAACGCGGTGGGCATGACCACGTAATAGGCGAGCGCCGCGCCGCTGGTGAACAGCACCGGGGTGGCGATCAGGAATGGCAGGAACGCCCGCTTTTCCTTGGCATAGAGCCCCGGTGCGACGAAGGCCCAGAGCTGGTTGGCGATGATCGGGAAGCTGACGAAGAACGCCGCGAACAGCGCCACTTTCAGTTCCACGAAGAAGGCTTCGTACAGCTTGGTATAGACCAGCCGCCCCTGCCCCGGCGGGAACGCGGCGGTCAGCGGGCGGACCAGGAAGCCGAAGATGTCGTTGGCGAAATAAAGGCAGACGCAGAACGTCAGCCCCAGCGCGACGATGCAGCGCAACAGCCGCGTGCGCAGTTCCAGCAGATGATCGAGCAGCGGGGCCTGCGTCTCGTCGATGTCGTGGATGTTCAGGGCCATGAGCGGATCAGCGCGGCGCCGTTGGAGCATCGGGCAGCGGAAGCTGCGGGTCGGCCTCGGCCCCTTGCGGCGCAGGCGGCAGGGCGGGAACGGACGCGGCCGGCAGCGGCGCCATCAGCGCGGCTTCGGCCGAAGCGGCGGGCGGGCCTTCGGGGTTTCCGGCCGGGTTTGCTGCCGGATCTGCGCCGTGCTCGGGATGCGCCTTCATGATCGCTTCGTTCTGCTCGCGCCATTTGCGCTCCATTTCCTCCATCTCGGCCTCGCGGATCATCGCTTCGAGGCCGGAGCGGAAATGGCCGGAAATGCGCCGCATCTTGCCGATCCAGCGGCCCGCCGTGCGCAAGGCCACGGGCATGTCCTTGGGACCGATGACGACAATCGCCACGATCACGATCAGCAACAGTTCGGACGCGCCGACGTCAAACATGCCAGCGGTGCCTTATGGTTTTCAGCGGCCGGGCTGGCTGGGATCGACCACCGTATCGCCGTTGAGCGTGGCCTGCGGCGGCGTGGCAGCCTGAGGGGCCGTCTGCGCGGGAGCCTGGCCGGCGATCTGGGCCGGCGGCGGGGTTACCGGGCGATCGGTGGTCTCATCGGCGATGCCTTGCTTGAAGCTTTTGATACCCTTGCCGAAATCGCCCATCAGCTCGGAAATCTTGCCACGGCCGAACAGCAGCAGCACCACCAGCGCAAGCACGATCAGGTGCGGAAGCGACAGACCCATTGAAACACTCCTGAAACCAGCACGGCGGGGCACGGCGCAAGCCTGAGTCCCGTTCCTATCGTCCCTATTTAGGCCTTGTTACAGCAAAGTGAAAGGACTGTGACCAAATCGGCCCCGCGCGCGGTCAGTCGCCCGCCTCCGCTTGCCCCGCATCTTGCGCGTCCGGCGCATCGCCCTTGCCGTCGAAATCGAAGGCGGCCATCGCCTCGTCCACGGGTTCCAGCAGGCCGGCGGCGCGCAGTTCGTCGATGCCGGGCAAGTCGCGCCGCGAGGCCAGCCCGAAGTGGGCGAGGAAATCGGGCGTGGTCGCGTAGATCACCGGCCGCCCCGGCACTTCGCGCCGCCCGGCCACGCGCACCCAGCCCGCTTCCAGCAGCACGTCGAGCGTGCCCTTGGCGGTTTGCACGCCGCGGATCGCCTCGATCTCGGCGCGGCTGACGGGTTCGTGATAGGCGACGATGGCCAGCACTTCGGTGGCGGCGCGCGACAGGCGGCGCACGTCCTCGCGCTCGCGCCGCAGCAGGTGGGCCAGGTCGGGCGCGGTCTGGAAATGCCAGCGCTCCCCCCGCTCGACCAGTTCCACGCCCCGCCCCGCATAGTGCCCGGCCAGCGTGGCAAGCGCATCGCGCACGTCGGCGCCGCCCAGGTGATCGGAAATCGCCTTCACCGTCATCGGCGCGTCGGCCGCGAACAGCGTGGCTTCCACCGCGCGGACCAGTGCGTCGGGTTCGCGATCGGCCGCCTCGGTCATGCCCCGGCCCGGCGCAGGCGCAGCGGGCCGAAGGTTTCGTCCTGCGCAAGATCCGCCTTGCCCTGCCGCGCCAGTTCCAGCGCCGCCACGAAGCTGGATGCCAGCGCCGAGCGGCGCAAGCGCGGATCAGCGTGCGGCGGCAGGAAATCGCGCAGTTCCATCCAGTCGAGATTGACGCCCAGCATCGCTGAAACGCGCGCCAGCGCGCTGTCCAGCGTCATCACCATGCGATCGCGCACCATGTGGACCACCGGCGCGGTGCGCGCCTTGACCTGCCCATAGGCCTGGATCAGATCGAACCAGTCGCACTGCCAGGCGTTTCGCCGGTCCACACGCAAGCCTTCGGGCGCGCCGCGCCGGAACACATCGCGCCCCAGCCGGTCGCGCGCCATCAGCCGCGCCGCCGCCTCGCGCATCGCGCCCAGCCGCTGGAGCCGCAGTTGCAGCCGCAACGCCAGTTCCTCGGGGCTTGGGTCTTCCTGTTCGTCCCTGGGCAGCAGCAGCGCCGACTTGAGATAGGCCAGCCAGGCCGCCATGACGAGGTAATCGGCGGCCAGTTCCAGCCGCAGCGCCTCGGCCCGGTCGATATAGACGAGGTACTGGTCGACCAGCCCGAGGATCGAGATGCGCCGCAAGTCCACCTTCTGGCGGCGCGCCAGATCGAGCAGCAGGTCGAGCGGACCTTCCCAGCCATCGAGTTCGAGATAGAGCGCCTTGTCCTCGGTCGGCGCCGTCGCCGGTCCGTCCCAGGCGTCGATGCCCGAGAACAGCCCGGTTTCGGCGTCGGTTTCGCTCATGCCCGTTCGCCAAGCGCCAGCAGCGCATCGCGCTTCGCCAGCAGCGCGGGCTGATCGCCCACCGCCGGCGCGGACACATCGGTGCCGGCCAGCGCGCGATCCAGCCGGGCGGCGGTTTCGGCGCCCATCGCGGGCAGCGCATGGGCGATGCCGATCATGTCGTCCATCTTCGCCCAGCAGTTGAGCGCGATATCGCAGCCCGCCGCGATGGCGCGCGCGGCGCGATCGGGCACCGTGCCCGACAAGGCCTCCATATCCAGGTCATCGGTCAGCAGCAGGCCGGAAAAGCCGATGCGCCGCCGGATCACCTCGCCGATCACCGTGGGCGAAAGCGTGGCGGGGTTCCGGGCGTCCCAGGCGGTGTAGAGCACATGCGCGGTCATCGCGATGGGCGCGGCGGCCAGCGTGCGGAACGGGGCGAGATCGATTTCCAGATCCTCGGCGCTGGCCGTGACGGTGGGCAGCGCCTTGTGGCTGTCCGCCCCGGCGCGGCCGTGGCCGGGCATGTGCTTGACCACGCCGGCAACGCCCGCCGCCGCCAGCCCATCAAGCACCGCGCGGCCCAGCGCGGCCACGCGCAGCGGCTCTGCCCCCAGCGCGCGATCGCCGATCACGTCATGCGCGCCGGGCTGGCGCACATCGAGCAACGGCAGGCAATCGACCGAAATGCCCGCTTCGGCCAGGTCCAGCCCCAGCGCCTGCGCATTGGCGCGCGCCGCCGCGATGGCGCTGGCGGGGGCCAGGTCGTAAAGCCGGTCGAACACCGCGCCGGGGGGAAAGGCCAGCCATTCGGGCGGCTTCATCCGCGCCACCCGGCCGCCTTCCTGATCGATGCAGATGAACGTCCGCTCGCGCCCGTGCAGCGCGCGCAATTCGTCGGTCAGCGCCCGCACTTGCGCGCGGCTGGCGACGTTGCGGCCGAACAGGATGTAGCCGGCGGGATCGGCATCCGTGAAGAAGGCCCGCTCGTCGGCGGTAAGGGCAAGTCCGGAAAGGCCGAAGATCGCGGGAGTCATAATCGCGGGGAATCGCAAGATTACGCGCGTTCCGCAAGCGCCGCCGCGGTTGGGGTGTGGATAGTGCGCGGGGTGAACGAACGCCCGGGCGTGCAAATGGAGACGCGCAAATGGAAGCGTCCTTGCGAGCCGCGAAGCGGAGACCCAATCCAGAGCCCCGCGTGACGCCCTGGATTGCTTCCCTCGGCTTTCGCCGGGGTCGCAATGACGAACATCTAACCCGCGTCTAGTTTTTCACCTGGCAGGCCAGCCCGGCCGCCTTGAGATCGCGGCACAGCGCGCCCGCCGCCGCCGCATCGGCCGCCACCACTTGCAGGCGATAGACGGTGCCGATGTCGGCGCGCCCTTCGACGATGCGGTGGCGGGCGGAGGCCAGTTGGCTGTATTGCGCCGAAAGCCGCGTCCAGCCCGCTTCGGCCTGCGCGCGGTTGGAATAGGCGGCGATCTGCACGCCGACGCCACCGGTATCGGCCGGTGCCGCGCCTGGCGTGGCGGCGGCCGGGGCGCTGGGCGCGGGGGCGGGCGAAGGCGACGGAGCCAGCCCCAGCCGGGCCGGGCGGGTCTGGCCTTCCGACACGGCAAAGCTGGTATCGCCGGTGCCATCGAATGTCTTGCCGCCAGGATTGGCGGGCTTGTCCTTGTAAGGCACGGCGGGCGCCTTGATCACGCCGCCATCGGCCACCAGTTCGTTGCCGCTGCCGCGATTGGCGAACCACCATACCGCGCCGCCGATCACCAGCAGCGCCAGCAGGCCCATCAGCACCAGCCCGATCAACTGGCCTCCGCCACCGCCGTCGTATTCGTCCTCGTCGTCATCCGATTCCAGCCACGGCAGGCGCACGTCCTCGTCGCCCAGCGAAAGCTGCGGCGCGGGGCGCGGGGCGTCTGCCGAAGAATAATCGGGCGCGCCATCGTGATCGGGCGTGGCGCCGTTCGTCGGGGCATCCCACGCATCGCCATCCCGGTTTGTTTCGGGATCGGAAGAACCGGGGATCGCCATGACTACATTTCCTCTACCGCCTCGACGCCCAGCAGGGCTAGGCCATTGCGCACTAGCTGCCCGATTTGCGCCGCAAGGAAAAGCCTTGCACCGGTAAGTTTGGCGTCGTGTGCCACGATGAAGCGCTTTTCGGGCCGATCGTTACCCAGGTTCCAGTAGGCGTGGAGCGCCGCCGCCAGATCACCCAGGAAAAAGGCGATACGATGCGGTTCGCGCGCGGCGGCGGCGGCTTCGACCAGGCGCGGGAACTGCGCGGCCAGCTTGATCAGGTCCAGTTCTTCCGCCCCCAGCAGCGCCAGATCGTCGGCCGAAGGCGCAATCCCTTCCGCCGCGCCCTTGCGCAGGGTGGAACGGATGCGGGCATGGGCATACTGGACGTAGAACACCGGGTTGTCCTTCGACGCTTCGACCACTTTGGCGAAGTCGAAGTCCATCTGCGCCTCGGGCTTGCGCGTCAGCATGGTGAAGCGCACCACGTCCTTGCCCACTTCCTGCACGACATCAGCCAGCGTGACGAAGTTGCCCGAACGCTTGGACATCTTCACCGGCTCGCCATCGCGCAGCAATTGCACCATCTGGACCAGCTTGACCTCGAACGGGGTCGCGGTTCCATCCGCGCCGGTCATCGCGGCGACGGCGGCCTTGATCCGCTTCACCGTGCCGGCATGATCCGCGCCCCAGATATCGACGAGCGCGTCGGCGCTCTGCGCCTTCTGGTAATGATAGGCGAGGTCCGCGCCGAAATAGGTCCAGTTGCCGTCGGACTTCCTGATCGGGCGATCCTGGTCGTCTCCGAACCGGGTGGAGCGAAACAGGGGCAGCGCCACCGGCTCCCAGTCCTCGGGCGTCTTGCCCTTGGGTGCTTCGAGCACGCCATCGTAGACCAGATCCTGCGCGCGCAGCCAGGCTTCGGCCTCGGCCGGCTTGCCGGCGGCCTGAAGTTCGGCCTCGGACGCGAACACATCGTGGCGGATGCCCAAGAGCGCCAGATCGGCGCGGATCATCTCCATCATCGCGGCGACGGCGCGGGTGCGGAACGCGATCAGCCATTCGGCTTCGGGCGCGTCGCGATACCTGTCGCCGAACTCGGCGGCGAGCGCCTGGCCCACGGGCACCAGGTATTCGCCCGGATAAAGCCCTTCGGGAATCTCGCCCACGGCATCGCCCAGCGCCTCGCGGTAGCGGACGTGGGCCGAACGGGCGAGGACATCGACCTGCGCGCCGGCATCGTTGACGTAATATTCGCGGATCACCTTGTGCCCGGCATATTCGAGCAGGCTGGCCAGCGCATCGCCCACCACCGCGCCCCGGCAATGGCCCATGTGCATCGGCCCGGTGGGATTGGCCGAGACATATTCGACGTTCACGATCGTCCCGCCGCCCACGGCCGAGCGGCCATAGTCCGCGCCCAGCGTGGCCACGGCGCGCAGTTCCGCCAGCCAGCTTTCGTCGCTCAGCCGCAAGTTGATGAAGCCGGGACCGGCGATCTCGGCGCTGGTCACCTGCGGCAGCTTGGCCAGTTCGCCGACCAGCGCTTCGGCCAGCGCGCGCGGATTGGTGCCGGCGGGCTTGGCCAGCACCATGGCGGCGTTGGTGGACAAGTCGCCATGCGAAGCATCGCGCGGCGGCTCCAGCGTGATGGCGGCGCGGTTCAGCCCGGCGGGCAGCGTGCCGGCCCCTTCCAGCGCATCGAGCGCGGCGGCGATGTGGGCGGAAAAACCGGTGTAGAGGGTCTGGATGTCTGACATGGCCCGGCGGTTAGCCGGTTTGGGCGCGGTTGGGAACCTTCGGGTTGCGGGTTGGGCCGCAGGCGGACAGGTTCGCCGCCCCGCTCCCATTCTTTCCTTCAAAACGCCCGCCAACTCGCGTATCGGCGGCGCCATGGCTTTCCCCCCCGCCCCCCGGACCTACAAGGTCAAGAGCTTCGGCTGCCAGATGAACGTCTATGACGGCGAACGCATGGCCGAACTGCTCGCCGCGCAGGGCATGACCGCGGCCGGCGACGGCGCGGACGCCGATCTGGTGGTGCTCAACACCTGCCACATCCGCGAAAAGGCCGTGGACCGCGTCTATTCCGACATCGGCCGGCTGCGCCGCGACGATGGCTCGACGCCGCTGATCGCGGTGGCGGGCTGCATCGCGCAGGCCGAGGGCGAGGAAATCATGGCCCGCGCGCCCAGCGTGCGCATGGTGGTGGGGCCGCAGGCCTATCATCGCCTGCCCGCCATGCTGGCCGAAGCCGTCACCGGCAAGCGCGTGACCGATACCGACATGCCCGCCGATACCAAGTTCGACGCGCTGCCCGCACGCCGCCGCTCCGGCCCCGCCGCATTCCTCACCGTGCAGGAAGGGTGCGACAAGTTCTGCACCTATTGCGTGGTGCCCTATACGCGCGGCGCCGAAATCTCCCGTCCGTTCAAGGCCTTGATCGACGAAGCGGAAAGGTTGGTAGCAGCCGGCGCGCGCGAGATCACGCTGCTGGGCCAGAACGTGAACGCCTGGAGCGGCGAAGATTCAAAGGGTTGCGCGATCGGTCTCGACGGGCTGGCAAAAGCGCTGGCCAGGCTGCCCGACCTGAAGCGCATCCGCTATACCACCAGCCATCCCAACGACATGACCGACGGCCTGATCGCGGCCCATGCCGAAGTGGAAAAACTGATGCCGTTCCTCCACCTGCCGGTGCAGGCGGGCAACGACCGCGTGCTGAAGGCGATGAACCGCAGCCACACCGTGGACAGCTACTTGCGCCTGCTTGAGCGCGTGCGCGCCGCCCGGCCCGATATCGCGCTGTCGGGCGATTTCATCGTCGGCTTCCCCGGCGAGACGGAAGCGGAATTCGCCGACACGCTGTCGCTCGTCGATGCGGTGGGATACGCGCAGGCGTTCAGCTTCAAGTACAGCCCCCGCCCCGGCACGCCGGCGGCAACGATGGACGGTCCGATCGCGCCAGAGGTCATGGACGAACGGCTCCAGCGGCTTCAGGCCGCGCTCAACCGCGATCAACTGGCCTTCAACCAGGCCTCTGTCGGCCGGCGCTGCGATGTTCTGGTGGAACGGCGCGGCAAGCTGCCCGGCCAGTGGCTCGGCAAATCGCCGTGGCTGCAATCGGTGCATTTCACCGCCGACGCGGCCGTGGGCGATCTCCTCACGGTCGACCTGGCCGAAGCCGGACCGAATTCGCTGCGCGGCCACGTGCTGGAAAACGCCGCAGCTTAGCTCGATTTCGGGCGCATCTCGCGTTGCAATTGCGCGCAGAACAGCAACAATAACGGGGTGATCAAACACGCCCTCTTTTCAATCGATCTCGATCTGCGCTGGCAAGCGATTGCCAATAACGATCCCGATCAATTCAATTTCCGTGATGATCTTCGCGGGATTACAATCACTTTGTCCGCCTTCGTCATGCCGCTTGATGAAGAAGGCATCGAACCGTTCACCCGCCATCTCGTCGACTTGCGCCTGCGCGCGGAAGATGAAGCGGCCACGGCGCTTGGCCTGCCGACCACGATCTACGAACCGATCGTCGTGCCGCGCCCCTGGGGCCGCGCCGTCGCCTATTACGGGCATGACGCCGGCGGCCGGCAGTTCAGCTATTCGGGCACCGTCACCGCGAACGGCGCGATCAGCCTGTACATGGCATCCTCCACGCTGACCGAACGCGAACTCATGGCCGCGATGGACGAAATGCATTCGCGCCTGGAATTTGATCGCACGCCGCTTTCCAACTAGCGCCCGTGGCCTGCCATCGCGCGCCATGCCCGGCATCGTTCGGCGCTTCCCGCCTGGGCTTTCGCACTCGACCGGGCGTTTTCCACCGCCAGGCAGCCGCGCATGGCTTGCGCCCAGCCCCGCATGACCTATCTTGCGAATCAGGTCTCCAAGACCTTTGATGAAAGGAGCGCATGGCCCGCAAACCCGCACGCGCCGACGACGATCTGGCGCATATCCGCCCCGAAACGCAACGCCGCGCCCGGGTGGAGATAGAGTTCGATCAACCTGCGGTTCTAGGGGCCTTGTTCGGCCAGTTCGACGCCAACCTTGTCCACATAGAGAATCGCCTGGGCGTCTATATCGGCGCGCGCGGCAATCGCGCGCAGATCGAAGGCCCGGAAGATGCCGTCGCCCGCGCCCGCGATGTGCTGAAAGGCATGCACCAGCGCCTGCTCTCCGGGCAGGAACTCGATGTCGGCGCGGTCGAATCGCTGATCGCCATGTCGACCGAGCCGACGCTGGAAGGCATCATCACTGGCGCGCGCGATGCGCCTCCGGTGATGATCCGCACGCGCAAGAAAACCATCGTGCCGCGTTCCGCCATGCAGATCGACTATATGCGGATGCTGGCCAGCAAGGACATCATCTTCGCGCTGGGTCCGGCCGGCACCGGCAAGACATATGTCGCGGTGGCGCAGGCGGTCAGCCAGTTGATGACCGGATCGGTCCAGCGCCTGATCCTGTCGCGCCCGGCGGTGGAAGCGGGCGAACGGCTGGGCTTCCTGCCCGGCGACATGAAGGAAAAGGTCGATCCCTACCTGCGCCCGCTTTACGACGCGCTGTATGATTGCATGCCGCCCGAACAGGTGGAACGGCGCATGGCCAGCGGCGAGATCGAGATCGCGCCGATCGCCTTCATGCGCGGTCGCACGCTGGCCGATGCCTTCGTCATCCTCGATGAAGCGCAGAACACCACGCCGGCGCAGATGAAGATGTTCCTCACCCGGTTCGGCCAGAACAGCCGCAGGGTGGTCTGCGGCGATCCCCGCCAGGTCGACATTCCCGGCGGCGACGCGCAAAGCGGCCTGGCCGACGCGGTGCGCCGGCTGGAAGGCGTAGAAGGGCTGGGCGTAGTCCGCTTCGGCACGGCGGACGTGGTGCGCCACCCCATCGTCGGCCGCATCGTCGAAGCCTATGAAGGGCCGGATTCCTAGGGCCAGCGTGCCCTTGCGGATTTGAAACCAGGGCTCCGCTCGTGTCGGGCGGGGCCGGTCTGTCATTTTTTACGGAACACGTCTTGGACTTGGAAATCGATCTCGACGCGCCCTGGCCTGGCGGCACCGACTGGGAAGCGCTGGCGGCACAGGCCGCGCAAGCTCTGGCGCACGTCGCGCCCGAACTGGCCAATCCGCGGCTTTCCACCAGCCTGATCTTTGCCGGCGACAAGGATGTCCAGGCGCTCAATCGCGACTGGCGCGGCAAGGACAAGCCCACCAACGTCCTGTCCTTCCCGATGCTGGAACGCGAAGACCTGCTGGCACTGGCCGCCGATGGCCCGCCCTAACTGCTGGGCGATATCGCGCTGGCGTTCGAGACATGCGCGCGCGAGGCTGGCGAAAAGGGCGTGCCACTGGATCATCACGCCGCGCACCTCATCGTCCATGGGCTGTTGCACCTGGCCGGGCACGATCACGAAGTATCCCCCGAAGATGCCGATGCGATGGAGGCGCTCGAAATAAAGGCCCTTGCCCTCATGGGCATCCAGGACCCATATGATCCCCCAGGACAGACAACCGGGGCATGAGCAATCGAATGGCCGAAAATGGCCGGTACGGGGATGCTGGATCAGGAGATCCAGACAGTAGCAGACGCTCGCTGTGGCGGGCGGTCAGGCGATTCTTCGATCGCAGCGATGGCGATCAGTCGCTGCGCGCGCAGCTTGAGGAAGTCATCGACGAGCACGAGGACGAAGGCGGCGACAGCCCGCCGGCGAAAGGCGATCTTTCGCCGATCGAGCGGCAGATGCTGCGCAATCTCCTCCACTTCAGCGAACACGATGCCGATGACGTGGCGATTCCGCGCGGCGAGATCATCGCGATTCCCGCCTCGGCAAGCTGGGAAGAGGTGATCGCCGCCTTCGCGGAACATGGCCACAGCCGCCTGCCCGTCCACGGCGAAACACTGGACGAAGTCGTGGGCATGGTCCTGATCAAGGACGTGTTCCCCTTCCTGGCCAGCGCCAAGCCGCCGAAGGACTGGAAGACGCTGATGCGCCAGCCGTTGTTCGTTCCGCAGGCGCGCGGCGCGCTTGACGTGCTGGCCGACATGCGCGCCAGCCGCGTCCACCTGGCGGTCGTGGTCGACGAATATTCGGGCACCGACGGCATCATTACCATCGAAGATCTGGTCGAGGAGATCATCGGCGAGATCGAGGACGAGCACGACGACGATCCCGAGGAGCTGATCGTGCCGCTGGAGGACGGGATCTGGGAAACCGACGCCCGCGCCGAACTGGACGATATCGCCGACCGGATCGATCCGCGCCTGGCCGAGATCGAGGAAGCGGTCGATACCGTGGGCGGCATGGCTTTCGTGCTGGCGGGGCATGTCCCGCAAGTGGGCGAAATCCTGGAACACGAAAGCGGCTGGCGTATCGAAGTGACTGCCGGTAACGAAAGGCATGTTACGCGGCTTCGGCTGCACCCCCCCAGCCTAACCGCCGTTCCAGAAGCCTAGAGACTGAAACCTTGGTCGCACGTCGCCTCCCCCCCTTGCGCGCCCTGGAAGCCTTCGTGCGCGTTGTCCGCCTTGGATCGGCCAAGGCGGCGGCGTCGGAACTAGGCCTGTCGCCCTCGGCGCTATCGCGCCGGGTCGCCGCGCTGGAGGATTTCACCGGCAAGCGCCTGTTCACGCGCCAGCACCAGGCGATGAAGCTGACCGACGATGGCCAGGCATTCTTCACGGCGGTGGCCCCCAAGCTTGAGGAACTGGCCGAAGCGGTGGAGGCACAAGTCGATCCCGGCCGCGTGCTGCGCCTGCATCTGGGCGTGCCGACGCTGTTCGGCGGGCAGCGCCTGTTTCCGCGCCTGCCCGAACTGCGCAGCCTGCACCCGCGCCTGCACATCGATATCGACACCAGCCCGAACATGGAATCGCGCGTCGGCGACACGCTGGACGCCGCGATCGTCCTGTCCGCCCAGCCCGACCCGGCCTTCCACGCGGTGCGGCTGGACTATAACAACGTCTACGCGATTACATCGCAGGCGCTGGCCAAGGAAATCGGCCCGGTGCCCGATATCGCCAAGCTTTCGCGCCAGACCTTCCTGATCCACCACGACCTGCCCGACAGCTTCAACGCCTGGAAAGAGGCGATGAAGCTGGAAAAGCTGAAACCGGCCTCGATCGACCAGTTCGATTCGGGCCAGTTGATCCTCGAAGCCGCCGCGCAAGGGCTGGGCATCGCCATCATGCACGACGATCACTATGTCCGCGCGCAGGACGAGCGGCTGGCCCGACTTTTCGATATCGAGGTGGAAAGCCCCTACAGCTACTGGTTCATCTGTCGCCCGCGCGATCTGGAATCGCGGCCGCTGAAGATATTCCACGAATGGATCGTCAAGGCGGGGCTGTAGCTTCCCGGTTTCAAGCGCCCTGCCTAATGCAGATTTCGGTCATCCGGTCGGCGGTTTCCTTTTCCGCCATGACCACCGCATCGGCGCCGCGTCGCTTGAGATCGGCCACTTCCTCGTCCGAATGCGCACGGGCGATGATACACAGCGCAGGGTTCATGGCCCGTGCCCGCGCGGCGATGGCGCCGGCCTCGACGCCTTCGGGGATCGCGATCAGCAGCGTGGTTGCCGCTTCGATCCCGGCCTGCTCCAGTACGTCGCGCGCGGTCGCATCGCCCACCACCAGTTCCAGCCCGGCCTGGTGGCAGGCCTCGGCGATATCGCGCTGGTCCTCGATGACGATCAGATCCTCGCCTCTTTCCTGCAGGCTGGCCGCGATCAGCCGCCCGACCCGGCCATAGCCAACCAGCACGGTGCGCTTCGGAGCGCCCGCGCCGCTGCCCGTGCTGTCGGCGCGGGCACGCTGGCCGTCGTCGGCGCGGTTGCGCTTCACCAGCAGCGAAAACAGGATGGGATTGAGCAGGATCGAAATGATCGCGCCGGCCAGGATCAGGTCCTGCGCGGTCTGCGGCAACGCCCCCAGCGCCACGCCAAGCCCTGCCAGGATGAACGAGAATTCGCCGATCTGGGCAAGGCTGGCCGAAACGGTGAGCGCGGTGCGATTGCCATAGCCGAACACCCGTACCAGCGCGAAGGCCGCGATCGACTTGCCGACCAGGATGATCGCCACCGTCGCCAGCAGGGGCAGCGGCTGTTCGACCACAACGGCGGGATCGAACAGCATGCCCACCGAGACGAAGAACAGCACCGCGAAGGCATCGCGCAACGGCAGCGTTTCTTCGGCCGCGCGGCGGCTGAGCTGGGTTTCGCCCAGGATCATGCCGGCAAAGAAGGCGCCAAGCGCGAACGACACGTCGAACACCACCGCCGCCCCGAACGCGACGCCCAGCGCGATCGCCAGCACCGCCAGGCGGAACAGTTCGCGCGATCCGGTGTGCGCCACCCAGTGCAACGCCCAGGGAATCACTCGCCGGCCGATCACCAGCATCACCGCCACGAAGCCCGTGACCTTGACCAGGACCAGACCGCCCGAACGCAGCAGGCCTTCGATGCCCTGCCCGCCCGTGCCGTTCTGCAAGGCCACCACCGCAGGCAGCAGGACCAGCGCCAGTACCATCGCCAGATCTTCCACGATCAGCCAGCCGACGGCGATCCGTCCTTTCTCTGTCTGGACCAGATCGCGCGATTGCAGCGCGCGCAGCAGCACCACGGTGCTGGCGACCGACAGCGCCAGGCCGAAGATCACGCTGGCCATCACCGTCCAGCCCATGGCCAGCCCCAGCCCCGCACCCATCGCCGTGGCGACGGCGATCTGCACGATCGCGCCGGGCAGCGCGATGCGCCGCACCGAAAGCAGGTCTTTCAGCGAAAAATGCAGGCCCACGCCGAACATCAGCAGGATCACGCCGATTTCGGCGAGTTCGGCGGCCAGCTTGCTATCGGCGACGAAGCCCGGCGTGCTGGGACCGACGATCACGCCGGCCAGAAGATAGCCGACGATGGGCGGCATGCGCAGCCGGTGCGCCAGCGCGCCCATGAAGAAGGCCATGACCAGACCGGCGACGATCGTGCCGATCAGGGGCGTGTGATGGGGCATAGGCAGTCAGTGTCCTTCGCGGATCATTCGAACAGGCCAAGCGCGATGAACGCGGCCCCGGCGGCGAGGACCGCAACGAACGTGCCCCCCAGAATTTTTCCCACCATGCCCAGACGGTCCAGCCGGTGATCATGGCACAGTTGGCGGTATGGGCCGCGCAGCAGCGGATTGGCGGCGATGCGGCGCTTGTCGCGTCGGCTGGCGTCGTTCCTGAAATACTGGAACACATCATAAAGTTCCGCATCGCTGATATCGGGATAGGCGGCGATGATACGCTCGATCTCGGCCCGCCGCGCGGCGGGGCCTAGCTGGCTGTAGATGCTGGTGGCCATGGGCGTCCTCAACACGTGAAGGGAAGGAGACCACGCCTGAAAGGCATGGTCGCGAACCGGTCAGGTGGCAGGCGGCGCTCTTGCGGCAAGCGGGGAGAACGAGGTTTCGGCCGCTGGCGGGCCGATCTGCGCGGTCAGGCCGCCGCCGGGCTGCGACGGCACGGCGGGCCGCATCGGCAACCGCACGGCGGCAGGGGCTATCGGTAACGGCGGCGGTGCAATGGGGGCGATGCGCTTGGCGATCGGCAGCGTCGGCCCGGCTTTCACCGCGACATCGGCGGTGGCGGCGCTGAAGGCGGAGCCAGCGGCCCGTTCCAGCGGCTGGCCCAGCGGCGCGGCGGCATGCGCGGCGATGACCAGCAACAGCAGGCCCAGCAGCAGGCTGCGGCCGATGTGCAGGCTGGTTTGCCAAAAGGGACGCGTGCCGATCATGCCCCCGATATAGGGGCAAAGCGCGCCGTTGTCAGGTTTGGTGCGGACAAAAAGCCGCACGCCCACGCTTGCGCCCGCGCTCCGCGGTCGGAGAACGAGCGGAAGCGCGGGCGACAAGCCGGTCAGGCTTCGCTGGCGGGGGCTTCGCCGACGGTCGCCTTGACGATCTTGCCCGGCGCGCGCGGCGGCTCGCCCTTGGGCAGCGCGTCGACGTGTTCCATGCCGCTCTCGACCTGGCCCCAGACGGTGTACTGGCGATCGAGGAAGGTCGCGTCATCGAAGCAGATGAAGAACTGGCTGTTGGCCGAATGCGGCGCGCTGGTGCGCGCCATCGAGCAGACGCCGCGCACATGCGGCTCGTCGTTGAATTCGGCACGCAGATCGGGCTTGTCCGATCCGCCGGTGCCGGTGCCGTTGGGGCAACCGCCCTGCGCCATGAAGCCCGGGATAACGCGATGGAACTTCACGCCATCATAGAAGCCTTCGCCGACCAGTTCCTTGATCCGTTCTACGTGGAGCGGCGCAAGGTCCGAACGCAGCTTGATGACGACATCGCCGCCGGTGTCGTTGCCGGTATCGAGCGTGAGAGTGAGATATTCGTCAGCCATGGGGAATCCTCCTGTCTTGCGGCGCATATAGGGTGGATCGGGACAATGTCACGTCAGGCCATCGTGCCCGGTTGCTTTTGTGCCGGGCATGCCTAGACCGGGCGGCATGAATCCACAGGAACTCGACGATACGCTGATCGAACCGGCCGCGGCGGAAACGCCGGCGCCGAGCGAGAGCCTCGACGACGAGAACCGACTCAAGCCCGAATTCGTCCGCCGCGTGAAGGAAGCGCTGGAAAAGGGCGAAACCGACGCGGTCTACGACATGGTCGAGCCGCTGCATCCGGCCGACATCGCCGACCTGTTCGAACTCGTCGACCAGGACGAGCGCCTGTCGCTGGCCCGCGCCATCAACGACCAGATGAGCGTCGAGGTCATCGCCGAGCTGAACGATTACGTTCGCGAACTGCTCGTCGAGGAACTGCCCGCCGGCATCATCGCCGACATCGCCGAACAGCTCGAAACCGACGACGCCGTCGCGATGATCGAGGATCTCGACGAGGCGGACCAGCAGGCCGTGCTTGCCGAACTGGAACCGGAAGACCGCGCCGCCATCGAAACGGCGCTGTCCTATCCCGAGGAATCGGCCGGCCGCCTGATGAGCCGCGATTTCATCGCGGTGCCCGAACACATGACCGTGGGCGGGCTGATCGATTACTTGCGCGAAAACCGCCAGCTCGCCACCGAGTTCTGGGAAGTGTTCATCGTTGATGCGCGCCATCATCCGCTGGGCACATGCGCGCTTTCGTGGATCCTGCGCGCGCCGCGCGACATCGCGCTCACCGACGTGATGAAGCGCGACCAGACGCTGATCCCGGTGACGATGGACCAGGAGGAAGTGGCGCTGCGCTTCCAGAAATACGCGCTGATTTCGGCTGCGGTGATCGACGGATCGGGCCGGCTGGTCGGCCAGATCACCGTCGATGACGTGGTCCACATCATCCAGGAAGAAGCCAGCGAGGATATCCTGCGCCTGTCGGGCGCGGGCGACGGCGATATCAACGAGCCGGTCCTGCTGACAGTGCGCACACGCCTGACCTGGCTGGTCGTCAACCTTGGCACGGCGATCGTCGCGTCTTCGGTGGTCGGGCTGTTCCAGGGCGCCATCGCGCATTTCGCGCTGCTCGCGGTGCTGATGCCGATCGTTTCGGGCATGGGCGGCAATGCCGGCACGCAGACGCTGGCGGTGGTGGTGCGCGCTCTGGCCACCAACCAACTCACCAGTTCCAACACCGTGCGCATGATCGGCCGCGAACTGCGCATCGCCATGGCCAACGGCGCCTCGCTGGGGCTGATGATCGGGCTGGGCGTGGGCCTGCTGTTCAGCAATCCGCTGCTGGGGGCGGTGATCGGGCTGGCCATGGTCATCAACAACATCGTCGCCGGGCTGGCTGGTATCCTCGTGCCCGTGACCCTCGATCGGCTGCGCGTCGATCCGGCGGTGTCCTCGGCCGTGTTCGTGACGATGGCGACCGACGTGATGGGCTTCTTCTCGTTCCTCGGCCTTGCGGTGCTGTCGGGACTGGCCGGCTGATGGCGCTGCACATGACCAAGATCGCCTTCGGCAGCGAAAGCGCCGACACGCTGCGCCAGTGGCTCGAATCGCATGGCGATAGCGAGGGCGGGGGCCAGGGCGAGGCGCTGATCACCACGCGCTATCTGCCGACGCGGCATGCCGAGATGATGGGCGGCTCGCTCTACTGGATTCACCAGCACATGCTGGTCGGACGCTCGCCTCTGCTGGGCTTTGCCCAGCGCGAGGACGGGCGCTGGTGGGTCAGGCTGGAGCCACGCCTGATCGCCGTCCACCCCCAGCCCCGGCGCGCCCACCAGGGCTGGCGCTATCTTGCCGAAGCGGACGCCCCGGCCGACATCGATGCCGGCGCGAGCGAGGAACCCCTGCCGGCGAGGCTGGTGGGCGAACTGGCGAAACTCGGACTGGTCTGACCATGGACACCCTGAAAGCTCCCGCGCCGATCGCGTATGTCGATCCGTTCCACGCCATCGCGATCAGCCGTGTCGCGCATGACCTGGCGGCAGCGGGACGAGACATCATCCACATGGAATTCGGCCAGCCTTCCACCGGCGCGCCGCAGCCCGCCATCGCCGCCGCGCATCGCGTGCTAGACAACGATCCCATGGGCTACTGGGAAAGCGTGCCGCTGAAGGAACGCATCGCCCGCCACTACCGCGAGGCCCATGGCGTTGCCGTGGACCGCGAGCAGGTGATCCTCAATTGCGGCGCGTCGCCGGCCTTTGTCATGGCGCTGTCCTGCCTGTTCACGCCCGGCGCGCGCGTGGCGCTGGCCCGGCCCGGCTACGTCGCCTATCGCAACACGCTGAAGGCCATGTACATGGAGCCGGTGGAGATCGACTGCGGCCCGGCCGAGCGGTTCCAGCTTTCCGCCGCCGCGCTGACCGCGCTCGATCCCGCGCCCGATGGCGTGATCATCGCCAGCCCGGCCAATCCCACCGGCACGATCATCGCGCCGCAAGAACTGGCCGCCATTGCCCGTGTCTGTCGCGAACGCGGCATCCGCGTCATCTCGGACGAGATCTATCACCGCATCAGCTATGGCGAACCGGCCAGTTCGATGCTGGAACACGATCCCGATGCGCTGATCGTCAACAGTTTCTCCAAGTATTACAGCATGGCCGGCTGGCGGCTGGGCTGGCTGGTGGTGCCGCCCGACCTGATCGCGGCGGCGCGGGCGCGGATGGGGGCGTGGTTCCTGATGCCGCCGTCGCTGTCGCAGCACGCCGGGCTGATCGCCTTCGATTGCGCCGATGAACTGGAAGGCCACATCCGCACATATGCACGCAACCGCGATCTGCTGCTCGATGTGTTGCCGGCGATGGGTCTGGAACGCATCGCCCCGCCCGACGGCGCGTTCTACATCTATGCCGATATCAGCCACCTGACCGACGATAGCCTGGCCTTCTGCGAACGGCTGCTGCGCGATACCGGCGTCGCCACCGCGCCGGGCATCGATTTCGATCCGGTCAACGGGCACCGCTTCATGCGGTTCAGCTTCGCCGTGTCGACACCGTTCATCGTCGATGCCATCGCCCGGATGACCCCGTGGTTCCGCGAACGCGCCGAGGAACGGGCGAAAATCGCCGTCGAAGATTAACGCCTGCGAAACTATTCCGAGTCGCGCGCTCTTAACGCGGCGGCGGGCACACTGGCCAGCGAACCACGAAAAGGATTCGCCCATGTCCCTGTCCGTCGAAGCGATCCGGCAACCCGTGCTGCCGGTACAGAACGGATCGACCGCCCGCACACCGCATACCGCAGGGCACGATGCGGGGCAGCCCGATGCCGCCGTCGTCTACCAGCCCGCCCCGCCGCAAGACACCGAACCGCCGACCTACGCCGCACCGCGCGCGCCGCAACCGGTTGGCGCGGGCAGCGAGGCGAGCCTGCTCCACACGCCGCAGCCCGTGCTCGTCACCTTCACCGCGCCGCAGGACGCGCCCACCCTGGTCAGCGACGCGGGCGGCGCACACCGCGTGATCCGCGAGGTGCCGGAGGCAAACTGAACGCAATCCTACCCCTGCGCCAGCCACCAGAGCAGCAGGTGATTGGCCACCGCCATCCGCATCGGCGCGGTGAAGGCCTGCCCGGCCTCACCCCGATCGGCGGCGATGACGGCCTCGGCCACTTCGATGCGCGAAAACCAGCGCGCATCTTCCAGTTCGGTCAGGTCGATGACGATCTCGGCGCTGTCGGCAAAGGCGTGGCATCCGATCATCAGCGACGACGGGAACGGCCAGGGCTGGCTGGCAACATAGCTGACATCGCGCACATGCAGCCCCGCTTCCTCCAGCACTTCGCGCGCCACCGCTTCCTCGATCGATTCGCCCGGCTCGACAAAGCCGGCCAGCGCCGAATAGTTGCCCTTGGGAAAGCGCGGCTGGCGGCCCAGCAGCAGGTTGCCCTGATGCTCCACCAGCATGATGGTGACGGGATCGACGCGCGGAAAATGCTCGGCGCGGCAGGCCTCGCTGGTGCAGTTGCGCTGCCAGCCGCCCTTGGCCAGCACGGTGGCCGACCCGCAGCGCGCGCAGAAGCGGTGCCGGGCGTGCCAGTCCACCAGGCTGCGCGCGCCGCCATAGGTCGCCAGATCGGCCGGATCGAGCGCCATCATCGCCTGCCGCAGCCGCGGATCGGGCGGCGATACGCTGCCCCCCAGCGAAGCCGGCACTTCGGCAAAGCAGCCGCGATCCCCGTCCAGTCCCAGAAACACGAGGTCGCTGGCGGGGTCGGCATCGGCCAGCGTGCCCCAGTCCAGCCCGCCTTCGGGCGTCAGCAGCGGCGACAGCCCGTCCAGCCGCAGCAGCCGCGCGCGCCAGGTCTTCAGCGCGGCAAGCTGCTCGGGGCTGGAGCGTACGGCGTCGGCGCGGTCCAGCGTGCTGCCGGCAAAGGCGATACCCGCGCTGGTCATGCGCCCACCGCCGTCGGGCGCGCGATCAGCGCCATCACATCGTCGCGCAGCGCCTGCTGATATTCGGGCAGCAGCGGCAAGGCATCGGGCGGCATGAACTGGACATAGATGCCCGACCGGATGCCGCGCCGCATGTCCACCGTCGCCACCGTGCCGGCCGCCCCGGCCCAGCCGAAGATGCCTGCTTCCGCACCCACGCCGACACGCCCGCCTGCGCCGAAATCGCTGGCCGGTGGCAACGCCGCGGGACGTGGCACGCCCGCTGGCAGCAGGTTGCCGGTGCCGGCGCGCACCGCCGCCTCGCTCATCACGCGCGTGCCGCCGATCGCGCCAAGATTGGCCAGCATCAGCAGGAACCGGTCATAGTCGCGCGGGCTGCTGACCAGCCCCGAACCGCCGAACGGGAACGGCGGCTTGTCGAGATATATCGACGTATCGCCCGGATCGATGGCGATGAAGGTACCGTACACCGCCGCGAAATTGGTGGTCAGGCGCTTTGCATCGGCGGCGGGCACCTGGAAGCCGGTGCTGGCCATGCCCAACGGATCGAACAGGCGCTGCTTCAGGAAGGCATCGAACGGCTGACCGGAGGCGACTTCGATCACGCGGCCCAGCAGGTCCAGCCCCACGCCATAGCTCCACCGCGTGCCCGGTTCGTAAACGAGCGGCAGTTCGGCCAGCCGATCGGCGAACAGCGCCAGGCTGGGCGCGGACTTGCCCACACCCAGCCCCGGCAGCACCATGTGGCTGACCCGCCCGGCAACCAGCCCGGCGTTTTCATAAGCCATCTTGATCGGCCCGCTTTGCACGATCGAATAGCCCAGGCCCGAGGTATGGGTCAGCAGATGGCGGATGGTGATCGGCGTCCTGGCCGGGCGCACCGTATCAAGCGGCCCGTCGGGCGTGACCTGCACCTGCATTTTCGCGAATTTCGGCAGGATATCGGCCACCGGCTGGTCAAGCGAGAGCTTGCCTTCATCGATCAGCAGCATCGCGGCGAAGCCGGTGATCGGCTTGGTCATCGAATAGATGCGGAACAGGCTGTCAGGCGAAAGCGGATCGAGATCGAGGAACCCGTCGGTGCCACGCACGGCATAGCGGGTGTCCTGCCCCGGCAGGCCCAGCGCGGCGATCATGCCGGGGAACTTGCCCGGCCCGACCCAGCGATCGACCAGCGCGACCACGCGCGGCATCGTTTCGGGATCTGCCGCCGCCAGCGCCAGCCGCGGCATCAGCGCCGCGCCCAGCCCGGCCATCGCGCCCAGCCGAAGCAGTTCGCGTCGCGCCAGCCAGCCGCCCGTAAAAATGTCCCGCTTCACGCGCCGTGTTCTCCCCAGCCCGGCTGTTTGCCTGAGCTATCGTTTGCCTGTGCTACCGTCCGGCGATCGCGATGCGCGCCGCCTTCGCGAACAAGGTGGGCAGGCCGGCCTCTTCCAGCCGATCGATCGACCACCACGCCCCTTCGTCGGCGCGCAAGCTAGCCCAATCGCGGCCCGAATAAAGCGCCAAGTGCAGTTCCAGCGAAAAATGCGTGAAGCCGTGGCGGACAATGCCGCCGGCGTCCCATGCGCCGGCCAGCGGGGGCGTGCCCGATCCATCGGCACGGGCGTGCCAGCCATCGTCGGGCAGTGCGCGCATGCCGCCAAGCATGCCCTTGCCCGGTCGCCGCACCAGCCAGACCGCGCCGTCGCGCTCTATCCAGAAGGCACGGCCGATGCGTTCGGGCTTCGCCGCTTTGGCTGGCTTGACCGGAAAGCGCTCCGGCTCGCCCATGGCGCGCGCGCGGCAGGCATCGGCAAGCGGGCACAGCAGGCAACGCGGGCCGCGCGGGCTGCACACTGTTGCGCCCAGGTCCATCATCGCCTGCGCGAAATCGCCGGCGCGGGCATCGGGCGTGATCGCATCGGTGGCCGCACGAATCGCGGCGCGCGCGCCCGGCAGCGGCTCTACAATGGCGAACAGGCGCGAAACGACTCGTTCCACATTGGCATCGACCACCACTGCGCGCCGCCCGAAGGCGATCGCCGCCACCGCCGCCGCCGTATAGGCGCCAAGGCCGGGCAACTGGCGCAGTTCGCCCTCGCTATCGGGAAAGCGCCCCAGCGCGGCCACTGCGCGTGCGCAGGCCAGCAGGTTGCGCGCCCGTGCATAATAGCCAAGCCCGGCCCATGCGGCCATGACGTCCTCGTCGTCGGCCGCCGCCAGCGCTTCCACCGTGGGCCAGCGCGCGGTGAACGCCGCAAAGTAGCTGGTCACCGCCGCCACCGTGGTCTGCTGGAGCATGACTTCGGACAGCCACACGCGATAGGGATCGGGCGGCGGCGTATGCGGCGGCGCGCGCCACGGCAGCGCCCGCGCGTGGCGATCGTACCAATCCAGCAACGCTGGGGCGATCATGTCGGAACTGGCGTCCATCGCGCCGCTATGGCATTGGCGGACGGACAATGGAACGCGACAACAGCAACCCGCCCGCCAAGGGGAAGCCCAAGGCCCAGCCGCGCCGCTATGAGCGTCCGCGCGGCGGGCAAGCCCGCGCCATCGCCGACCTGATGCCCGAGATCGGCCGCACCGCGTTCCGCCGCTTCGGCTTCGTGCAATCCAGCGTGGTCACGCGCTGGCCGGAAATCGTTGGGCCGCGCCATGCCCGCGTCTGCGCGCCCGAAGCGATCCGTTTTCCCCCCGGCGAAAAAAGCGACGGCATTCTCCAGCTCGTCGTCGCCCCGGCCCACGCGCCGATCATCCAGCACGTGATCCCCGAGATCATCGAGCGCGTGAACCGTTTCTTCGGCTATCGCGCCGTGGCCAAGGTCAAGATGCGCCAGGGCGAAGTGAAGCCGCCGCCCGAACAGAAAGCCTCCGCCCCGCCATCGCTGCGCCCGATCCCGATGGAGCTGGGCGATTCGCTGCGCGATGTGGGCGACCCGGAACTGCGCGCGGTGCTGGAATCGCTGGCCCGCAGCCTTGGCGGGCCGGAACCGAAGGCGGCGGACAAAGCAGAGCAGGAACAGGAATAGCCATGCGCGTCATTCGTCTCGCCGCGATCGCCCTTGCCGCCGTGCTGTCGATCGCCGCGCATCCGAACTGGACGGCGACCATCGCGGTCACGCCCGCCGGCAGCCACGTGCTGGGCAACCCCGCCGCGCCGGTCAAGGTGGTGGAATACGTCAGCTACACCTGCTCGCATTGCGCGGATTTCCAGCGGCAGTCGGACACCGCGATGCGGCTGGGCTATGTCGGGCCGGGCAAAGTGTCGGTGGAAGTGCGCCACTTCATCCGCGATCCCATCGACCTGACCGTGGCGATGCTGGCCAATTGCGGCGATCCCAAGAATTTCTTCTACAATCACAATGCCTTCCTGGTTTCGCAGGAAGGCTGGATGCAGCATGCCCAATCCGCCACCGCCGCACAGAAGCAACGCTGGACGACGGGTCCCACCCCAGCCCGGCTGCGCGCGATCGCCGGCGACTTCGGCTTCTATGCAGTGCTGGAACGGCGCGGGATAACCCGCACCGCGCAGGATCGCTGTCTGGCCGACGAGGCGATGATGCGGCGCATCGTGGGCCAGATGAGCAATGGACAGGACCTGGGCGTGGAAGGCACCCCCAGCTTCCTGCTCAACGGCGAGCTGCTGGCCGGCACGCATGACTGGCAGAGCCTGGAACTCCAGATCAAGGCGCGGCTTTGATCCGGCCAGGTTGTGGAGATTTGCCCCAAGGCCGGCGCGCGATGCTTTCCGCCCGGCAGCGCTTGCGCTAGCCTGACCCCCCGAATGCAAGGATATACGATGACCGGTTCCCGCTTCCGCACCATTGCCCTCGCGCTTGTCGCGGCGCCGCTTGCGCTTGGCCTTGCCGGCTGCGGCAAGAAGGATGAGGCCGCCGCCACCGCGCCAAGCGGCGAACCCATTGCCAAAGTGGCCGCGCCCGCCGGCAAGGCCTGGGCCGATGTGGTGACGAAAACCGCCGATGGCGGCTATCTGGTCGGCAATCCCGAAGCACCGATCAAGCTGATGGAATTCGGCGCGCTCAGTTGCTCGCACTGCGCCGAATTCTCGAAGGAAAGCAGCGCCGAACTGCGCGATACGTTCATCGCCAGCGGCCGGGTCAGCTACGAACTGCGCCTGTTCATGCTCAACGCGCTCGACATGCCGGCCGCGCTGCTCGTCACCTGCGGCGCGCCCGAGGCCGTGCCGGTGCTGGCCGATCAGTTCTGGGCCTGGCAGCCCGCCATGTTCCAGAACCTCCAGGCGGCGGGCGACGCGCAGATGCAGGCGATTTCCAACCAGCCGCCGCAGACCCGCTTCGCGTCGCTGGCCAAGGTTTCGGGGATGGAGCAGTTCGTCACCGCCCGCGGCATCGCCGCAGATCAGGCCGCGTCGTGCCTGGCCGACACGAAGAAGGCCACCGACCTCGCCACGCAGACACAGACCGCGTCCGAGAAGTACAACATCACCGGCACGCCGACCTTCTTCATCAACGGGCAGAAGTCGGAACACAACGCCTGGCCCGAAATCAAGGCCAGCCTCGAAGCGGCGGGCGCGCGCTGATGCGCCGCCCCTGCCCGGCGGCCTGAGGCACGCCGATGCGCTTCAAGCGGCTCAAGCTCAGCGGATTCAAGAGCTTCGTAGAGCCTGCCGAACTGCGCATCGAAGCCGGGCTGACCGGGGTGGTCGGCCCCAATGGCTGCGGCAAGTCGAACCTGCTCGAAGCGATCCGCTGGGTCATGGGCGAAAGCTCTCCGAAGTCGCTGCGCAGCGGCGGCATGGAGGACGTGATCTTCGCCGGCACCGCGCAGCGCCCGCCGCGTGACTTCGCCGAAGTGGTGCTGAGCGCCGAAACCGCTGACCACGAGGAACTCGAAGTCGTCCGCCGGATCGAGCGCGGGGCCGGCAGCGCCTATCGCATCAACGGCCGCGACGTGCGCGCCAAGGACGTGGCGCTGACCTTTGCCGATGCCGCCACGGGCGCGCATTCGCCGGCGCTGGTCAGCCAGGGCCGCATCGCCGCCGTCATCGCGGCCCGGCCCACCGAGCGCCGGCTGATGCTGGAAGAGGCCGCCGGCATCGCCGGGCTGCACGTGCGCCGCAAGGACGCCGAGCAGAAGCTGCGGGCGACCGAGGCCAACCTTGCCCGGCTGGACGACCTGATGTCCGGCCTCGACGCGCAGATCGCGACGCTGCGCCGGCAGGCCCGCGCGGCCGAACGCTACAAGGCGCTGTCCGAACGCATCCGCATCGCGGAGGCGCGGCTGGTCTTCGCCCGCTGGCGCGACGCCGCCGCCGCGGCCGATGCTGCAAAGGCAGAAGCGCAGTCGGCAGAAAGCCGTGTAACGCAGGCACAGACGCTCTCAAAGGCCGCACAGGATGCGCAGACGGCGGCCGCGCACGGGCTGGCCGAGGCGCGCGACATATTGGCCGATCGCCGCGACGATGCCAGCGCCCACGGCCACCGCATGGCGGCGCTTACCGGCCAGTTGGAAGCCGCCGAACAGCGCCTTGCCGATCTCGATCGCCAGCACGCCCGGCTGGAGCAGGATCGCGGCGCCGCCGACCGGCTGACCGCCGATGCCGCCGATGCGCTGGCCCGGCTGGACCGCGAACTGGCCGAAGGCGCCGCCCAGCTGGCCGAGGACGAGGCGCGCCGCCCGGCGCTGGCCGACGCGCTTACCCAGGCCGACGCCGCATCGCGCGCGGCCGAGCT
>JADLHU010000030.1 GCA_020848655.1 Novosphingobium sp. | reverse complement strand
TAGATCGGCACCATCTCAGCCGGCCGGTCGTAGATCGTGGCCTTCTGCGTGCGATAGAACTCGCCCTCGAAACTCACCCGCTCCTTGCTCCACAATTCGCGGATCAGGCGGACGGATTCGCGCAGCCGCGCGAAGCGTTCCTTCTGCTCGGGCCAGGGCGCGCCGGTGGCCGGCACCTCGTTCAGCGATTCGCCGGTGCCGATGCCCAGGATGATGCGCCGGGGGAACATCGCACCCAGCGTCGCGAAGCACTGCGCCACGATCGAGGGATGGTAGCGGAAGGTCGGCGTCAGCACGCTGGTGCCAAGCTGCACCCGCTTCGTGCGCGCACCGGCCGCACCCAGCCAGGCCAGCGAGAAGGGCGCATGCCCGCCGGTGTGCCGCCAGGGCTGGAAATGGTCGCTGATGAAGACGGAATCGAAGCCGCAGTCTTCCGCCAGCGCGGCGAAGTCCAGCAGTTCGGACGGGCCGAACTGCTCGGCCGACGCCTTGTAGCCCAATTTCAGCATCCGGGTTGCCCCTGTGACCAGCGCGGGAGGCGAGTGAAGGACGCGGGAAGCGCCGCTTCAACCAAAGTTTGCCTTGGGCGGCTCTCCAAGCCGGCCTAAGCCAAGACCCCCGCGCAAACTTTCATTGAACCGCGTGGAGCGCGATCGCTACGCTTTTCCACAAGCGGAGAGGAAAGGGGTTCCAAAAGATGCTCGAATGGGAAGGCAGGCAGATACCCGAAACGCTGCCGGAAATCGTCGATCCCGCCCACACCGTCGTGATCATGCACGACATCCAGAACGACAACACCGGGCCGGGCGGCGTGTTCGACCGCGACAACCGGCGCATCGACGTGACGCAGATTCTTGGGCCGATCGCCGCCTTCCTGGACAAGGCGCGCTCGCACGGGGTGCGGGTGATGTACACGCAGTACACCAACCTGCCGAACCTGGGCACCTTCACCGACCCCCGCATCCGCGACACTTGGGCAACCGCCAAGGATCCCGAACAGCGCTGGCGGCTGGAAAACAGCCACTACGGCACCAAGGGCTGGCAAACGCGCGACGAACTGGCGCCGAAGCCGGGCGAAACGGTGATCGCCAAGATGCGCACCGATGCCTTCATCGGCACGCCGCTGGAATACCTGCTGCGGCTGCACAAGATCCGCACCATCATCCACACCGGCCTGGCGACCGAGGTCGGCATCCTGCCCACCGCCTGGCATGCCGTGAACCTGGGCTTCTTCGTCGTCGTGCCGCGCGACTGCGTCGGCCCGATGATCAAGGAACACCACGCCGAGGCGATGTCGTTCCTGTCGCGCCTGACGATGGTGCGCGATTCCGCCGAGATTGCCGCCGCCTGGGCGGAGCGTAGCTGACGCCGCGCCCAGGCTGCCCGCCTCAGGGCCCTTCCAGGATCACCAGGTCGCGCTTGGACGCCTTCTTCCCGAAGGCGGCGGCGGCCTGGTAGGCCGGGTCCTCGTAGCAGGCGACGGCCTGTTCGTATGACTCGAACCTGACCAGGAAGGCGCGCGCGACCGGGGCGCCCTCGACGGTGGCGATGCGTGCCGGCCCGGCGATCACCTTCGCACCATACTGCGCGGCCAGCGGCGCCCAGGCCTGGCCATAACTCTTCTGCGCCTCCGGGTCCGTCACTTCCGACGCACGCACGATCCAATAGCCGGCCATCTGGCGTTCCTTCCCGTGAACACGAACCGGCGCAGCAAAGCATTGCGCGCGCGGCGAACCAAGCCCCCCTCTCGACACAAGTGGCGGCGCGCGCCAGCATGAAAAATCCCCTCGCCGCGCGAGCCACCGCCATGCCGAACGCCGCCCCCTCGCCCGCCCCGAAAATGCTCGACGCCCTGATCATCGGCGCGGGCTTCGCCGGGCTTTACCAGCTGCACCTGCTGCGCGACCGCCAGAAGCTCGACGTGCTGGTGCTGGAGGCGGCCGATGGCGTCGGCGGCACCTGGTACTGGAACCGCTATCCCGGTGCGCGCTGCGATTCCGAAAGCTGGAGCTACTGCCTGCAGTTCGACGACGCGCTGGTGCGCGACTGGCGCTGGACCGAGCGCTATCCGCGCCAGCCGGAAATCCTGCGCTACCTGAACCACGTCGCCGACCGGTTTGATCTGCGAAGCCACATCCGCCTGAACACGCGCGTCAGCGAGGCGCAGTTCGAGGAGGCCAGCGACAGCTGGCTGGTCACCACCGCCACCGGCGAGCAGTACCGTGCCCGCTTCCTGATCGCCGCGGTGGGATGCCTTTCGGCGGCGAACATCCCGAACATTCCGGGGCTCAAGGACTTCAAGGGGCGCTGGTACCACACCGGCGAATGGCCGCACGAAGGCGTGGATTTCAGGGGCAAGCGGGTGGGCCAGGTGGGCACCGGCAGCACCGGCATCCAGTCCGCCCCCGTGATCGCGGCCGATGCGGCACAGCTGACCGTGTTCCAGCGAACGCCCAACTATTCCGTGCCGGCGCGCAACCACAAGCTGGACGACGCGTTCCGCGCGCGCATCCAGGCCGGCTGGACAGCGATGCGCGCGCACATGCGGTCGAACACCAACGGCCACCCCTACAGCATCAGCCCGCGCAAGACGTTCGAGGCGAGCGCCGAGGAACGCCGCGCCGCCTACCAGCACGCATGGGACACCGGCGGCCTGGGCTTCCGCGCGACCTTCCAGGACATGATGGCCAACAAGGCCGCGAACGACGAGGCATCGGGCTTCCTGCGCGAGAAAATCCGCGCCGTGGTGCACGACCCCGCGACGGCCGAGACGCTGACGAATTTCGACCATCCCTTCGCCACCAAGCGACCGCCGATCGACACCGACTATTTCGAGACCTTCAACCGCCCCAACGTCCGCCTGGTCGACATCCGCAAGGACCCGATCGCGCGCATCACGCCGGACGGGATCGCGCTGGCGGGCGGCGAGGAAATCCCGCTCGACATCATCGTCTTCGCCACCGGCTTCGATGCCATGACCGGTCCGCTGCTGCGTCTGAACATTTTTGGCCGCCAGGGCACGCCGCTTAGCGAGGAATGGGCGGCGGGGCCAAAAACCTATCTTGGGCTGGGGATGGAGAAATTCCCCAACCTGTTCACCGTCACCGGCCCCGGCAGCCCCAGCGTGCTGACCAACATGCCGGTCGCGATCGAGCAGCATGTGGAATGGATTGCCGGCTGCATCGCCTGGCTGAACGCACACGGCATCAGCCGCATCGAACCCACGCACGATGCCGCCACGCAGTGGGGCGAGCACGTGCAGCAGGTGGCGAACGCGACGCTGTACCCCACCGCGGCGACCAGCTGGTACCTGGGCGCCAACGTGCCGGGCAAGCCGCGCGTGTTCATGCCCTATCTGGGCGGCCTGGGCCGCTATCGCGAGATCTG